>NZ_JAYFFB010000015.1:0-6926 GCF_034863345.1 Mycoplasma sp. 1232 | reverse complement strand
GATATATGGATTAAAAAACGACCCTTAAAAAAGGTCAAACTTGGAAACTCGGGAATTGTAAATTTAATTATAAATTTTTAATTTAAGAAGAGAGAAGAATATGGCAAATAAAAAATTAATAAAGAAATTTTTAACAATTGGAGTAACAACAAGTCCTTTGTTGCTATTTTTACCATCAGCATTGATAAGAGTTGATAACAAAGAAGCCGAAACAGGTGACTATGACCAAATAAATATTTTTTCAACAACCACAAGAAACGCTAATACAGCAGTAGAAAAATATGAAACAGGTTCATGGAACAAAGAAGTTTGAGGAAAAGTGGATCGAACATGATTTCCAAAGAATGATGACCCTTTAAAACCTGAAACAATTATGGAAATTTATGAAAATGGTCGATGGGTTGAATTACAAAATAGCGCTGGACAAAAAACAATTTGAAATCCAAGTGATGATTCCGCAAACGCTTTAAATCCTAATTTCGTTAAGAAAATTAGACTTAGATACTTGTCGATGAGAGCTTATCAAGACCAAGATTCAATGCTTATTCCCGAGAATTATTTTTCTGGTGGTTTTTGATTTTCTAAAGATATTGTTTTGGCAAGCAACATTGATGTAAAAATTTATGACGCGAGAAAATCAAAATATAAAACAAGCCCTAAATTAGAAAGACACGAAACCGTAACAATTGACCCTTTCTCATTTAGTTATACTAGTCGTACCACCGTTTCTCCTACAGTTATTTCAAACACTACCACTACAGACGGCACAAGCGAAGAAAGCGTTTCAAAACAATTTTCAAGTAGATACAATGCTTTTTACACAGAAAATCCTTTAACAGGAGCAAAAAACACAAGTTGATCTGATAATAGTGATTGGGGAACAACTGATATTGTTCATGATATTTTTAGCTTTAATGGAGCAGCGTTTTTAAACAAATATGCACTATATAAACCTGACAATGGTTTATATAATGATGCTGCAAGTTTTGCTAAATCAGATGGTTGAATCACAATTCGTAATAGTCTTGGTGGTTATTTTTACTTTGCTTCAGGTCGCGGTACACAAGCTAGACCACAAGAAGTGGTATTAGAATTTGATGTTAGATTTAACATAAATTCGGATGGTACAACTACAAACGATTTCAACTCTACAACAAGATCGTTTTTTGGAACAACTCAAGCCTATCGTTATGATAATCAAAGCTTATTGCAAAAATTTTCTATGCAAAAACCTAGTTTTTGAAGAAACACCAATTTGATTATTAAAGAAGAATATGATGATAGAGTTAAAAAATCATTTAATACTTTAGATTTAAACGCCCCACAAGCAGAATTTTATTTAGTTAATACACAACTAAATAGTTCTAAAAATTTAAATGACAGTAATTCAGTTGTAAAAATTAATAGAAACAATATTAGCAACTATTCTGATTTTAGTAAACCTTTTACTAATAAAGCAGTTATTCAAGAATCTATTGATATTGATAACGTTGATTCTGCATCAACCACACCTTCTACTTGACAAGCATCTAACATTGAATTAGTTATTAAACAAGATGAAAAAAGCAAAAAATATTGAAAATTTGCTAATAATAATGGTAGATTCACATTAAGCGACCGTAATAACTTTTCAAGCGAAGCCAACATAAATTCAAACATTGTTTGATCATTAACTGATTATGGTACTGTTATTGCAACAATCAAAGAATCTAAATGACTAACGAATCTTCAAAAAGCACAATTAATGGCAGATTTAGAAAAGCAAATAGATCAAGATTACAACTTACCAGGTGGAACAGGCAAGAGAAATCTTAATGAATGAATTGCTTATGTTAAGGCATATGATGACTTGCAAAAACAAATTGAAGAAAAGTTCTTTGAAACAGTTAATTATGCTTCAAGCGATGAAAAAGTAACAGTTGATGACTATGATGGAACTAAAAAGTTGGATTATTTATTTTCAACTCCTGCTTACAAAAATAATATTGATTCTCGCAAATTTTCTTATTGACAAGATGCTGCTTACAAGAGTAATGAATTTAATCAAAGCGAAAAATTATTTGATAGATCAAATGCTCCAACAACTGTTAGCTATAACAATCTTCAATCAACCCTAGCAATTTGAAAAGGAGCGAACTTTGGCACTCCAAATGGTTTAAAAAACTTAAAAGCATTAGAAGATAAAATTAACAATTACGCAGTAATCGCCGATTCTGAATACAACAAACAACAAATTAAAACCTTTATTGAAAAAATTAAAAATAAAGCTTTAAATGATTTTGTAAATATTCAAGTTAAAAATGATCAAGGTCAATCAAGCACAACACTAGCAAACGCTTGAAAAGCAAACTGAAAATATGACTATTTAGGCGATATTCAAAAACTAGAAAAAGCTGTTAGTTTAGCTAATGACATTTACACTAAAACCAAAACATTTAATCAAGAATTAGACACAATCAAAACAAGTGATTTATTTACAGGTGGCAGTACATTAATTGACAAAAATCAAGCTAACACTTCTTATGTTTGAGATGGCCAAAACGCTAGAGAACAATTTAGTAATGTTAATGAACCAGCTTGAACAAAATTAATGAATCAATTAATTGGGTCAGACAATGAAAATAATAAAGCAAATAATGTTTTTGCTTCAGAAACTAATTTATTAAGTGCCAACTTAAAACAAAATTACTTAACAGGTTTTAACAACTTAGTTACTTCATTAGACAACATTTTTGGCAATGGTGGTAAATTAGCTGAAGAATTTAAAAAGTATGTTTATATCGATGCTAAGAAATACTACGACATTGCTAACGAATCAAGCGCTTTAACAAATTGATTTGGAAAAATTAGCAAAATAAATGTTGCTGAGACAGAATATGGCAATCGTCATAATTTTGCAACAAATGCCAACCAAGAATTTGTTTTAACTAAACCTGATCAAAACGAAATTAATGGTTACTTATTGCAAATTTCTAATGCAGTTTATAAAGAATCTGCTAGTGCTGTTAAAGCGCAAATTAAATCCTTACAAAACTTATCAGATGCTCAAAAACAAACTTTTAAAGGCGAAATCGACAAATTAATTGATACAAATTTAGATACAAATAAATTAAATGTAGTTTATAAAAATGATAGTGATTTCACTAAAACATTAAACTTAGCTAAAGAACAAAATAGAATTAATGGAATGACTAAAGCATTAGCTTCTGATGAAAATAAATTTGGTTATGATCAAGCTAATAATAAAACAAAATCAAATACCTTGGTTAGAGATGCTCAATTAGTCAAATTCTATCCAATTGATACTTTAACAGACGCAATTGTGGAAATTAAAGCAATAGCTCAAAAAGAGCAATTAGATGATAGCGGTAGAGCAAAATTAAATTTTGTTGTAAAATCAACTAAAAACTTATATAACACGACTATTCAAAGTGATGAAACAACATCTAATTGAATTACTGGTTTTGCTGCTGATAGAGTTCAAGAAAAACAAAGAATCGATGATTTAAATGCTACATTTGCCCTTAAAACAGCTAAATCGGTATTGGCTCGTGAAATTACTAAAGAAAACTTTGCTCAATATATTGATGTAAATGGAATTAATGATAAAACCGATGAAATTGTTCTTAAAGACAATTCATTTGTTGTTGATGATAAGACTGGAACATTAACTTTTGATTATGTAATTAAGTCAAAAAGAATTAATGATATTGAAACTGAACAAAGACAAGCAACAGTAAACAACTTTAAAACAGAAGTTGAAAGATTAAATGAATTGGTTGCTAATATTAAAAAGAACACATTAACAGTTTCAAACAATTCAATTAGCAATCAAGCAAACAGGTTACCTTCTGAAATTCAAGATAATGAAATTGTTTTTGGTGCTTTAAACAATCAAAATGCATTAGTAAAAATAAACAATATTACTAAAAATGACGAAAACGGCACAATTACAGTTGATTATGCACTTCAATCAAGTATTGCCAACTTAAATGACCAAGTTTCAAGCGATACAAATTCAATTGTTTTAAACGGCTTTTTAACTACTTTAGAAAAGAAAAGACGTGAAGTTTTAGCAAAAATCAACAATAGTCAATTATTGACCAAGCAAGAACAAGCATCATTCTCAAATGAAGCAAACGCACAAGAGCAAACAGTTCAAAAATTAAATCAATTAACAATTAAAGTTGAAAAATATGAAATTGCTAATAAGGTTGCTACAACGTATCTTAATTTAAATGACATTCAAGCTTACAGAATAGCTGATCAAATTAGAAATGCTACTGACAAACAAACTTCCGAGCAAATGTTTAATAATGCTAGTGTTTTAAATGACAAAATGGGCGCTTTGAGCACAACTGTTGTTGATCAATTAAAAGTTTTAACTAATAATGGTTCATTAAATGACAATCAAAATAGTGATGAAAAAACTAATGTTATATATAAATTAGCAAGCGATGACTTAAAACAAGCTTATGATACTGCTTTGTCAGTTGCGCAAGCATTATTAAATAAAAAAACAGGCACAAACGGAGATCTTCAAAAAGTTGAAAAAACATTGAGTGATCTTCAAGCCACTTACAATGCTTTAAATGGTAATAACAAAGTTAGTGAATTAAACAATAAAATAGATCAATTAGGTAATTTAAGTGCTAATCAAAAAGCTAAAATTAAAGAATTAATTAACAACGCTTCTTCAGCTAAGCAAGCTGATAAAATTTACCAAGAAGCAGAAAAATTAAATGCCAATCTACAAGCTTTAATTGACAAAATAACAGAAGCTAAAGCTAAACAAGCTAAAGATATTTATACGAATGATACAAAAGCTAAACACACTGCGTTTGATAAGGCAATTAGCGCAGCAGAAAAAACCTTAAATAACTTTAAACAAGACAATTTTGCCAACATAGATAGTTTAGATAAATTAACGCAAATTAACACAAACGTTGTTAATGAAACAAAAAAATTAAATGATGAAATTGAAAAATTAGATGGCAAAAGACAAATTTTAAGAGATGAAATTAATAACTATGACAATAGTTTATTAATTGATAAACAAAGATTCTTAACACAAATTGAAACTTTGGATCAAAATAATCCAGACCAAAGCAAAGTTGATGAAATACTCAGCTCTGCTTTTGCCGGAACTAAAGCAAAAGCTAATGAAATTGTAGCTGCTTTAGCAAACTTAAGCAATGATGAACAAACTAAATACAAACAACAACTGGATAATGCTCAAAAAGCAACAATTGCTTCACCAGATGCTAATTTATTAACTATTATTCAAGCTGCTCAGGCAGACAATAATGCTAAAGAACAAGCAATTAAACATATTAAACAATTAAATGATTTAAATCAAGCTCAAAAAGATGCATTAGTTGCAGAAATTACCAATTCAAATGTTGATATAATTGAAGCCATTAAAGAAAAAGCTAATAATTTAGATCAAGCAATGACAAATGCTAAAGTAACCATTTTAAACGAACTAAAATCATTAACAGAAAATGCTAATTTAGAATTAAATGATGATGCTTATTCAGCAGACAAAACTTTAGATAACTATCAATTTGCTTCTCATGATGTTAAAGCTAATTACGATGCTGAATTAGCAAAAATTAAAGAATTATTAAGCCAAAACACAGATAAAGCAACAATTGATCAAGCATTAAAAGAATTAGAAAAAGCTTACAACGCACTTGATGGCGAAGAAAACAAAAACAAAAAAGCTAAAGCAGTTGATAAACTTGATAATTTATCAGAAGATCAAAAAGATAACATTAAAGACTTATTAAATAATGCTACTGATGAAGAAGATGCACAAAAAATCTTAGAAAAAGCTCAAAAATTAAACTTAGATCTTGGCGACTTAGAAAAACAAATTAGTTCTACAGAAGCTAAAGTTGCAACAAGTATTTATACCAACGATGCCCAAGACAGAAAAGAAGCTGTTGATCAAGCCTTGGAAAATGCTAAAGCTAAATTAGCAGAATTAAAAGCTAAAGATTTAAGCAATACAACTGCTGATTCATTAAATGGTTTAGCTAATGAAGCAAACCAAAGTAAAGAAGCCTTAAAAACTGCTGATGAAGCACTTGATGGAAATAGAGAAGTATTAAGAAATGACATTAAGAATCATTTCCCAAGTCTAAACGAAAACCAAAAAGGATTATTAATAGCTGAAATAGAAAAATTACCAAAAGTTCCAACACAAGAAGAAACACAAGCTGTTTATGACAAGGCTCTTAAATATGCACAAACCAATGCCAAAGATGAATTAGCCAAATTAGAAAATTTAAATAAAGCTGAACAAGATACATATATTGCTAAAATAAATGCTGCCACATTAGATAATACAAATGAAGATTTTGCTATTAATGTTAAAAATCTTTTAGATCAAGCCAAAGCTGATGAAACAGCTAAAGCACAAGCTATTAAAACAATTAATAATTTAACTAACTTAAATCCAGCTCAAAAATCATCCTTAACTGAAGAAATCAAAAATAACCAAGCAAGTGAAGCTAATAATATTGTTGAAAAAGCTAAAGCAATTGATAACAAAATGAAAGCTTACAAAGATATTGCCGAAGTTGATAAAACAAGTGTTGATTATGTTGAAGCTGATGAAGATCGTCAAGTTAAATACAATAATCAAGTAGCAATTAGAGCTAAAGATTTAGGCGACAATGGAACTAATTTAAGTGTTGAGCAAATTAATGCTAAAATCGCTGAACTAAATAACGCAATCAATGGCTTAAATGGTGATGAAAAAGTTGCTCAAGCTAAACAAAATGCTATTGCTAAAACTAATGGTGAAAACCCGATTTATAACAATTTAACTGCTCAACAAAAAGCAGAAGCAATTGCTAAAATCAATGAGCAAAATTCAGTTGCCGATGTAAATACAGTTGATGCAAATAATGCTTTGG
>NZ_JAYFFB010000014.1:0-9526 GCF_034863345.1 Mycoplasma sp. 1232 | reverse complement strand
TTTTTTAAAAACCAAAAAATTTCACAAAAATCTTTAAAAATTTCATAAATGTTAAACCACCTCAACAACATTGAGGTGTTATTATGTCTAATTAACCCTTCTGTCCACTTTTAGTGTCCCTGTTTATTTCTTTTTGTTTAGAATCTTAACAAGAAGCAACAAATGCCACAGGAATTAATGTCATACCTGAAATTAATGCAATTTTCAAAAAAGTTTTAATTTTTTCACATTTCTTCCACAGGTATATAATATATATATATATATATATATATAGGAAAGGTGTGTTATTAAAATGAAGAAAAGTAGAAAAATTTTTCTTTCTTTTGGTGCAATAATAGCATCATCATTAGTTTCAGTTTCAGCTATTACTGCTGCCAATCAAGAAAATTGAAATGAGTTTCAAAGAATGGCAGCCGAAGACTTGAAAACTTTTATCGAATCACAAGAAAAGCTTGCTGATTCTACTACCACTATAAATAATTTGCATGTTCCATCTGGATACAAAAATTCAAGAGAGAATAGGAGAAAAATAATAGATTTTGCAATTGATGAAAATCAATTGCAATCAGTTTATGATTTTTTTATTCAATTATCAAGTTTTAACCAAATTAATGATGAGAACTCTAAAAATGAGTGAATTAAAGAAATTAAAAATTGATTTTGAAATAGACCTGGTTTATATTTCGATAATTACAACGAAAACAAAAAAGGTTCACTTGAATGAAGATTTATGCCTAACGAAGCCATTACTGATGAGGATCATGCAGCTGAAAATGCAATTGAAGTATTTGATCAAAAAATAAAAGATTTAACAACTTTTAAAACACTTAGTGAATATCGAGGAAGATTTAATACTTTTCAAGAATTTGAAAAGTTTATTTTAGACGAACTTCAAGTAGAATTAAAAAAAGAAGTTTATAATGCTCCACGAGCATATTATGATAATTTTGTAACTATTTTAAAAAATGCAACTGTAGATCCAAATGATTCAAATAATTTAAATAGAAATATTCCACAGGATTTAAGTAATACATTATTGAATTGATTAAAAAATAGTCAAAACTTAAATGCTGATGAAAAAGCTAAGGGTGGAAACCATGGCGAAGCTTTGGAATTATTAGGGGATAATGGATTAATTGGAATAAATAACAAAATTGCTGAAATTAGAACCAAATTAGCTACTTATCAAGCAAAAAAAGCTTCTTTTGATTATAAATTTGAACCTGATGAACCTGAAAAAACTGATTTTGATAATGAAAAAGAAAAATTAACAACTCAATTGCAAGAATTACAAAAAAAATTAAATGAATTGAACACAGCTATTAATGGAACAATTAGTAGTACAGGTTGAGACAGGAAGAAACGAAAAATATTAAATTTAACTACTACTAATCATGAGTTAGCGACAGGTCTAAGTACTTATATAGTTGCTGAAGATAAATTAGAAGGTTTATTAAAATATAGAGAAAAAGTTGCAGAATTACAAAAAATACTTTCAGATTCTTCATTATCTGATGAGCAAAAAAAACACTATACTGAAAGGATCGATAGTTTGGGTGATAATGCAGATAATTATGCTGAGTTGCAAACTATTGGAGACGAGATCAAAAATTCAATTGAAGCAGATTCAAATGTAGAAGAAATTATAAATAAATTTAGTTTATGAACTGACGAACAACAAAAAGATCCTTATCGTGAACAAATTAAAAACGTTTATAATGATTCAAATTTGGACGAACAAGCTAAAAGTGCAAAAATTAAACAAATTGAAAAACAAATTTTTAGCAAAATGAAAGAAAATGCTAATAATTTAATTGATCAAACTTCTTTAGAAAACACAGAAAAAGATGCATATAAAACTTTAATTAATTCTGAAAGTATGGATGAAAATATCAATCCATATGATTTTCCTCTACTTAAAACAATCACAAAGGCTAAAATAGATAATTTAGATAGTTTAAATCCAGCACAAAAAGAATATTTTAAAAATAAAATTAATGATCAAAATATTGATGACGCTACAAAATCAAATGCAATTTTAACTGAAGCAGAAACAGTAAATCAAAAAATGAATGATTATAAAAATACATTCAAGGATGATGCTAACAGTGACGCAACCAATGTAGCAACAATTAAGAAAAGCACTGATTATACTGAAGCAGATAGTGATAAAAAAACTGCTTTTGATAATGCTTTAGATCAAAGAAACACTGATTTAACAAGTTCGACTGATAATTTAACAATCGAACAAATTAATCAAAAAATTGCAGCTTTAAAACAAGCAAAAGAAGATTTAAATGGTGATGAAAATCTAGCAGAAGCTAAAAAACAAGCAAAAAATAAATTAAATGCTACTTATACATATTTAAATAATGCGCAAAAAGAAGATGCAATTAATAAAATTGACGCATTAACAACAGTAAACGCTGTTAATAATCAAGATGCTGAAAATAAAAAACTTGACGATGCTATGAAAAGTTATAGTCAAAGTCCAGCTAATATAGAATCAATTAGAACAACTACTGATTATACTCAAGCTGATAATCAAAATACTTTAGAAAATTTAATTACTGCTAAAGAAAATGAAATTAATAAAACAAGTGGGCCTAATTTAACATTAGAACAAGTAAAAGAAAAAACTACAGCACTCAATAATGCAGTTGCTGCTTTAAATGGTGATGAGAGATTAAAAGCTGCTAAAGATGAAGCAATTAGAAAAATTAATTCAGAATATTCATATTTAACACAAAAACAAAAAGAAAAAGCAATTGAATTAATTAATAGTCAAAATACTATTGAAGATGTTAACAATCAAGATACAACCAATAAAGCTTTGGATTCTTCAATGAAGACTTTAAAAGACTATATTTCTAATCAAGAAAAAGTTACTTCAAGCAATGATTACACTTATACCACTAATGATTTAAGAGCTGCTTATGATGGTAACCCAACTAAAAATAACAATGTAAAAAGTGGTGCGATTAAAGAAGCAGAAGATTTAGTAACTGCTTTAAATACTGAAAACAATTCTGATTTGATGAATAAAGAAACAATTGATGCTTTAAACAAAAAAATTAAAGGCGCAATTGATGCTTTAAATGGACAAGATCGTTATGAAACTGAAGTTGCAAGATTAAATGATTTAAGTACTGCAACTGCCAAAGTTAAAGATAATATAAAAACAACTGATACAGCAAGCGAAATTTCAAATGATGAAATTGAATTTAATAATGATACTATTCCACAAGATGCTAAACCAGTTGACTTAGTTATTTCAAATCCAAATGAAGTAACAGGTAAATTAGAATTAAGTTACAAATATCAATCAACTAAAGAAAATCTTGAAAGTGTTCAATCAAGTGAAACTTATGCTTTAAATAATGATAATGCCTTAAGTACTTTAACTGAACAAGAAAGATTGGATCAATTAGTTCAAGATGAAGCTGTTACAAAAACTGTTGATTTTAATGGCGCAGATAAAGAATCTTTTGCTGTTAGTGATTTAAACAAGGATAATTTCACAACTTCTATTACTCCAACTAATAATGCTAAAGTAATTATCGATAAAATTGAACCTGATCCAAATGATCCAAGAGGAATAATTGTAACTTATAAACTAGAATCAACCAAAGACAATTTAGATAATCAAAAAGTTGTTTCAAGCAAAAATTTAACTACTAAAATAACTGGATTTATGACCAGCGAAGAAAAAGAGCAAAAAACTATTAATAGCTATAATGCAAGTAATTTTTTAGGAACTCCTGATCCCCTTACTCAAGCATCAGAATTTGTAAATAAATCATCAGAAGTTAATATTGCTTTTGATGCTAATGATAATGTTGATCATTCAAATGAAACCATTGTGGTTAAATCAATTAAATCTTGAGATGATAGAACTGGAACATTAGTAGCTAATTTTGTGGTTCAAAGTAATAAAAACGGTAAAGTTCTTACTTCAGATCTTAAAACTATAACTATTAATGGTTATATGACTGAAGAGGAAAGATTAAATGATTTATTGACAAATAGATCTAAAAAATTTGAATTTAATGGTGATAAACCACAAAACAAAACTACTGTAGATGAAGTTGAATTAGCACAATTATCAGGTTATTTAGCAGGACCAAATAATAAAGTTAAATTAATAATTGATGAAATTACTGCAAGAGATAGTCAACACGGTACAGTTACTTTCAAATATCATCTCTTATCTACTCGAACAGATATTCCGAATAATGAAATTGTTTCTCAGTCAAGAACTTATTCTTTAAGTCTTTTTCAAACTGATGGTGAAAGAGAAAAAGAAAATGAAAGAGAAAAAGAAAATTTAAAAGCTAAAGGAATTGATGATTTAGAAATAAATGTAACTAAAAATAAATTAGCTTCTGAATATAATGCCGATGAAATTACTTTAAGTGCTAAAGATTCTAACATTAGTGTAATTGATAAAAAAATTATTGGTTACAATGACATTACTGGTGAAATTAAACTTTCATATAAACTAAAAAGTAATCAAAGCAATATTGAATCTGATACCAAAGAAATAATTCTTAGTGGCTTTAAAACTGAAAGCCAAAGATTAAATGAACTTTTAAATACTTTAAGTAAAGAAGATATTAGTTTTGATGGAACTAAAAAGGATCAATTACCTTCAGTTGCGCCAGCTAATGATAAAAATAATTATGCTTATGATGAAGCTAAAAAAACTACTAACAAAGCTAATATAGAAATTAATTCAATTACTCCAAATAATCAAGCTGGAGAAAATACTTTAAATCTCAAATTAATTTCAACTAAAACACAAAATGAATTAATTTCAAATTGAGAAATTCATAATTTTGTTGCTCCTGAAAGTAATAATAAAAACTCAGTAATTGATGGTTTTAGAACTAAGGAAGAGCAAGATAAAATAGATCGCGATGCAGAAAAAACACGTTTAAATAATTTAACTGTTGTATTAGATTATGAAGATAAAAATGCAACCTTACCTTCAGATGCAGTTATTAAAAAAGTAATTAAAACTATTAAAGAAACTAATCCAGAAGCTAGAGTTGTAATTGATAATATTGATGCAAGAAATGAAATTGAAGGTTCTATTAGAATCCAATACCATTTAGTTTCTGAAAAAAGCGATGAAATTTATCAAGATGTAACTTCAGAAAATAAATACGCACAAATTAAAGGCTTTAAGACTGAGCAAATGCGTCTTGATGAAATTATGCAAAACTTAGCAATTAAAGCTGGAATTAAAAATCTTGCAAGCGACAAATATAATAAATTAAAGGCATCAAAATTATTAAAAGACTTAATTTTAAATAAATTAGCAACTAATCAAGATACAAGCTATAACTTAAAAGTAGTAGATAAATCAGCTAATGATAACACAGGTGAAATTAGTTATACTTGACAAATTATTTCTAATAGAGGTGTGGTAAATTCACAAAACTTGAATAATGTAACATCAAGCGACCAATATAAAAAATCAGGTACTTTAAGTGGCTTTAAAACTTTAGAGCAAATTGAAAAAGAAAGATTAAATTCTCTTGATTTTAGTGACAAAGTTGAAAATGGTGTTGTTTATCGTATTGATTATCCAAATAAAGCAAATGAACAAGCTTCAAGTTTAACAGATGCAACCACTAATTGAACTTGAGATACATTAAATAAAGATAATTATGAATTCATTAATCAAAAAATTGTTGGTTACAATGATTTAACTGGTGAAATTCGTTTAAGTTTCCAAATTAAATCAACTAAACCAGACTTTGATTCTGTAGTTTCTGACACTAAAGAAATTATTATTAGTGGATTTGAAACAGAATTACAAAGATTAAATAAATTAGTTGACACTAATCCATATAATATTTCATTAAATAGCACTGTTAATAAAGAAAATAAAAAAGCTTCAACTTTAAATAAAGATGATTTTAGTGCTTCAATTAAAGAAAATGCTGACAACACAAACGATTATAGCTCTGATTTACTTCTAACAGATGCTAATGATAATACAGGTCAAATTGGAGTTAAATACAAATTAATTTCAAATAGACAAGTAAATACTGATCAAAATGATTTGAAAAAATTAGTAAGCAATTGAAAAGATACATTCAATGAACAACAAGTAATTTCTAAAGAATCAACTTCTGTTAATTTTGATGGCTTCTTAACTAATATTGAAGAAGAGAAAAGAAGAATTGAAAACTTCTTACCACAAATTGTGCTTGATTTTACAAATCGTGATCAATACTTACCGCTTTATAATGAAAAAGATGTAATTGATTCAAAAGTAATTGTTAAATTAAACAATGATGAAACTTTAAAACAAAATCACATTAAAGTTAAAGAAAATTCATTAACTATTACTGAACGTGATGATCGTGAAGGATATATCAAAGTAACTTATACCTTGCAATCAACTAAACCAGGTTTAGAAGGTGCAGAAATTGTTGTTAATGAAACAAGAAGTGATAATACTAATAAATTAAGCGGTTTTAAAACTGAATTACAAAGATTAGAAGGTTTAGTTTTTGATTTTAATAATAGTGTTAGTGATAAAAATCAAAAACAAGCTTCAAATACTGCAATTACTATCAGTAATTTAAGTCAAAACGATGCTAAAACTACAAATATTACAATTAGTAATAAAACTCGTGATGAAAGAAATGGTACTTTAAGTGGTACTTATAGCATTTATTCAACAAGAGATGGTTTAAATGACATTCATGTTGATGATAAAAAATTCACTATTAACGGATTTTTAACTGAACAAGAAAGAATTAATAATTTATTAGCTGATGATACAATTCAAGCTCATGTTGAATATAAATTAGATAATCAAGCTGAAATTTTACCTTCAGAATTATTAGCTAATAAAGATGAAGTATTAAATAATTTAAGTACATATTTTGATATGAACTTAGATAATGAAGCGATTAATCAAGTTAATTTAAAAATTAGTGAGTTAAGCGCTGATGATGCTAATGGTTCAATTACCTTTAAATATAAAATTGCTTCAACTAAAGAAAACTTAACTGATATTGAATCAGAACAATCTAAAACTATTACTTTAAGTGGTTTCTTAACTGAATTAGACAAGCATAAAAAAGAAGCTAAGAAAACTATTGATGCATTACAAAACATCTCAGAAACACAAAAAGATGCTGCTAAAGCTAAAGTTGAAGAACAAAACACAATTAACAATGTAAATAACATTGTTTCAAATACAACAGCAGTTGATGCTGCTCTAGTAACAATTAAAGATATTGTCCCAGTTAAAGAAAAAGTTCAATTCAAAGAAGCTGATGCAGATAAACAAAATGCATTAACTACAGCATTAGATAATTTAAATTCATTAGAAAGCAAAGAAGTCTTTGAGAACGCTGTAGAAAACTTACAAGATAAAGTGCAAACTCTTAAAGATGCTCACAAAGCATTAAACGGAGATGCAAACTTAGCAAAAGCTAAAGCAGATGCTATTGCTGCTATTGATAAGTTAAGTTACTTATCAGAAGCACAAAAAGATGCTGCTAAAGCTGATATTAATGCTAAAGAAGCTATTGTAGATGTAAATAACATTGTAAACAATGCTACTTTAATGAATAATGCTAAAGAAGCTCTAGATAAAGCTTCTAAAGCACAAAAAACAATTGCTTACACAGAAGCTTCAGAACAACCAAAAACTAACTTTGATGAAGCTAAAGCTAATGTAGAAGCAATTAAAGATATTACTAACTTTAATGAGTCAGTAGATAATATCGTTGATTTAACAAATAAATTAAACAATGCAATTGCTGCTCTTGATGGAAGTGTAAGCTTAGATGCTGCTAAAGAAGAAGCTCTTAAAGAACTTGCTAAACTTTCATACTTATCGGATTCTGAAAAATTCAAAGCTTCTGAAGTTATTAAAAACGCGACAGATGCTGAATCATTAGCAAAAGCTATTGAAGATGCTAAAACTTTAAACAAAGCTAACTACGATACAAAAGTAAGTGAATTAGATAACTTAACTAATGAATACTTACAAAGTACATATGGGACAGCTAAATCAAATAAATTAAGAGAAAAAATCGAAGAAGCATTAGCAAACTTTGCTGCTAAATCATTTGAAGATACAAATGGTGCAGAAGCTATTGCTAAATCTGAAAACTTGCTTAGTTTAGTTGATTGCATCACAACAGATGTATCAAAACCTAAATTTAATACATCATCAGAAGCTTCATCATTAAGCAACATTGACCAGTTCTCAAAAGCTTTAAATGATAATAATTACTTTAACATTGCTACAAAAGAGAAATCACAAATTAAAGCTGATGATGTTAAAAACTTAAAACAAATTATTTCTAATATTGCAAAGATTAACAACTTAAATGTGCTTACAACAGCGATTGTAAAATCATTAAAAGAAACATCACCAATCTTAATCTGGCCATACTTCGTAGCTGCTTCAGCTGCAACTTGATTAATAGGTATGTTAATCTTTGTATTTGGTAGAAAGAAATAAGAAGTTAACTAACGATTAATAAACAAACAAAATCAATCAGTACTAGACAAAAATAGTGCTGATTTTTTTGTATTTTTTAAAAATCTAAAAATTTCATAAATGAGAAACTTTAAGGGTAAAAATATGTAAAAAATTACTTTTTACAAAAAAAAAAAAAAAAAAGATGCCTCAAGGTTGATTTTGTGCTAATTATAAGTATAATTAATATGAATATTTGACTTATAAAAAAGAAAAGAATAAAATAAGTGCTTTTCTAGCTTAAAAATTAATATTTTTAGCTTCCTTAAGTATTTATTGAAAAAGGAAATTTTATGAATTTAAAAAATAAGAAAAAATGAATTCTTTTACCTTTAGGCGCAGGAGTTACAGCTCCAATTGCTTTACTTACAACAGTAAGTGCGACAACTGAAAATGTAACAACTACAAATCCTGAAATTGATGCTCCTGAAGGAAGATTAAAATTCAATGATACAAAGAATGAAGCAGTTAAATCACTTAATGACTTATCATTCTTATCAGATGAACCATATCCATATGATTCAGAAAAATTCAAAGCTTCTGAAGCTATTAAATCTGCTAAATCAAATGAAGAACTACAAAAAGCTATTGAAGATGCTAAAGCTTTAAACAAAGCTAACTACGATGATCAAGTAGCTGAGTTAGAAAACTTAACAAACCAATACTTAGCAAGTACATATGGAACTGAAAAAGCAAATGCTTTAAGAAAACAAATTGAAAATAAAATTGCTATGTTCAATTCAAAATCATACAAAGAAGAATCTGGAGAAAAAGCAGTTGCTAAAGCTCAAAACTTACTTGACTTAGTTGACTACTTAACATCAAAAGTTTCAGAATACAAATTTAATAAAACATCTAAACAATTAGATTTAGCTAACTTAAATGAGTTTAAAAAATTATTAACAACATACGATTACTTCAACATTCAACTTAAAGACAGAAGCGACATAAAATCAGATGATGTTAAAAATATGAAACAATTAGCTCTTGAGGTTTCAAAAATCAAAG
>NZ_JAYFFB010000013.1:0-10986 GCF_034863345.1 Mycoplasma sp. 1232 | reverse complement strand
TGTCTTATTTATAGGCATATTCGTTTTTTAGACCTTCAAACTTGGAAACTCGGGTCTTAAATTAAAAATTTATAATTAAATTTACAATTCTAAATTAAATTTAATAATTACCGTTATATATACATTAAATATTTAAGTTTAATTATTAAAATTTTTAATTATTTTACATTATATATGTAAAAAAAAAAAAAAACTAGGACAAGAAAAGTAGACAGAAAAATAAAAAACTGTCTACTTTTCTTGTCCTAGTTTAATTGCACAAAATGTACAAAAAAATCAGCACCAAGCAAATTTGGTACTGATTAATTGACTAATTTTCTTGTTAATTATTACTTAACAATTATTTTTTCTTACCAAATATAAAGATAGCCATTCCCAATAATCAAGTTGCTACTGAAGCAGCTACAAAGTATGGTCAGATTAAGATTGGTGAGTTGTCTTTTAATCCTTTAGTAATAGCTGTTGTAAGCACATTTAATCCCTCAATATCTCCAGCCTTAGAAACTAATTGTTTAATGTTTTTAAGGTCTGTTGAGTTAAGTTTTTTCTTAGCTTTTGTAGATGTTTCAAAGTAATTGTGTTTAATTACAGCGTTTGCTAAAGTATCGATATTTGCAAGGTCTGAAGCGTCAGCTAATTCTTCAAAGTTATTTCTTGATTTGTTTGTTGTGATTGAATCAACTAAATCAAGTAAGTTTTGAGCTTTAGCAATAGCAGCTTCTCCATTTGTATCTGAGAATGCTTTTGAATTAAATTCATTAATTGCTTTAACAACATTTTCTCTATGTTTGTTTGAAACATCTGTTCCGTATGTACTTTGTAAGTATTGGTTCGTTAAATCGTTTAATTCATCTACTTTTTTATCGTAGATAGCTTTGTTTAAAGCTTTAGCGTCTTCGATAGCTTTTGCTAATGATTCACCATCTGTAGCGTTTTTAATAGCTTCAGAAGCTTTGAATTTTTCTGAATCTGATAAGTATGAAAGTTTATCAAGTTCTTTAAGAGCTTCTTCTTTAGCAGCATCTAAGTTTTCACTTCCATCAAGAGCAGCAGTTGCGTTGTTTAAATTATTTGTTAAATCAACGATGTTATCTACTGGCTTATTAAAGTTAGTAATATCTTTAATTGCTTCTACATCTGCTTTAGCTTCATCAAAGTTAGCTTTTGGTTGTTCTGAAGCTTTTGTGTAAGCAATTGTTTTTTGTGCTTTAGAAGCTTTATCTAGAGCTTCTTTAGCATTATTCATTAAAGTAGCATTGTTTACAATGTTATTTACATCTACAATAGCTTCTTTAGCATTAATATCAGATTTGGCAGTATCTTTTTGTGTTTTTGATAAGTAACTTAACTTATCAATAGCAGTAATAGCATCTGCTTTAGCTTTTGCTAAGTTTGAATCTCCGTTTAATGCTTTGTGAGCATCTTTAAGAGTTTGCACTTTATCTTGTAAGTTTTCTACAGCATTCTCAAAGTCTTCTTTGCTTTCTAATGAATTTAAATTATCCAATGCTGTAGTTAATGCATTTTGTTTGTCTGCATCAGCTTCTTTGAATTGAACTTTTTCTTTAACTGGGGCAATGTCTTTAATTGTTCCTAGAGCAGCATCAACTGCTGTTGTGTTTGTAACAATGTTATTTACATTGTCAATTGTGTTTTGTTCTTCAACTTTAGCTTTAGCAGCATCTTTTTGTGTTTCTGAGATGTTTTGTAATGCATTAATAGTTTTCTTAGCTTCTTTTTTATGCTTGTCTAATTCAGTTAAGAAACCACTTAAAGTAATAGTTTTAGATTGTTCTGATTCAATATCAGTTAAGTTTTCTTTAGTTGAAGCAATTTTATATTTAAAGGTAATTGAACCATCGGTATCATCAGCACTTAACTCAATAATTTTTAAATTAACTTGATTAATCGCTTCATTATCTAAGTTCATATCAAAATATGTACTTAAATTATTTAATACTTCATCTTTATTAGCTAATAATTCTGAAGGTAAAATTTCAGCTTGATTATCTAATTTATATTCAACATGAGATTGAATTGTATCATCTGCTAATAAATTATTAATTCTTTCTTTTTCAGTTAAAAATCCGTTAATAGTGAATTCTTTATCATCAACATGAATGTCATTTAAACCGTCTCTTGTTGAATAAATGCTATAAGTACCGCTTAAAGTACCATTTCTATCATCACGAGTTTTATTACTAATTGTAATATTTGTGGTTTTAACGTCATTTTCATTTAAATTACCGATAGTAATTTCAGTATCTGAAGCTTGTTTTTGATTTTTACCACTAACACTATTATTAAAATCAAAAACTAAACCTTCTAATCTTTGTAATTCAGTTTTGAAACCGCTTAATTTATTAGTATTAGCACTTCTTGTTTCATTAACAACAATTTCTGCACCTTCTAAACCTGGTTTAGTTGATTGCAAGGTATAACTTACTTTGATATATCCTTCACGATCATCACGTTCAGTAATAGTTAATGAATTTTCTTTAACTTTAATTTGAATTTGTTCTAAAGTTTCATTATTCTTTAATTTAACAATTACTTTTGAATCAATTACATCATTTTTATTATAAAGAGGTAAGTATTGATCACGATTTGTAAAATCAAGCACAATTTTTGGTAAGAAGTCTTCAATTCTTCTTTTCTCTTCTTCAGTATTTGTTAAGAAGCCAGCAAAATTAACAGGAGTTGATTCTTTAGAAATTACTTGTTGTTCTTTGAATGTTTCTTTTCAATTGCTTACTAATTTTTTCAAATCAGTTTGATCAGTATTTACTTGTCTATTTGAAATTAATTTGTATTTAACTCCAATTTCACCCGTATTATCATTTGCATCTGTTAGAAGTAAATCAGAGCTATGATCGCTTGTATTGTCGGCATTTTCTTTAATTGAAGCACTAAAATCATCTTTATTTAAAGTTGAAGCTTTTTGAGTCGCTTTATTAACGGTGTTATTTAATGAAATATTATATGGATTTGTATCAACTAATTTATTTAATCTAGTAGATTCTGTTTCAAATCCACTAATAATAATTTCTTTAGTATCAGAAACTACAGAATCAAAGTCTGGTTTAGTTGATTTAATTTGGAAACTTAAACGAATTTCACCAGTTAAATCATTGTAACCAACAATTTCTTGATTAATAAATTCATAATTATCTTTATTAAGAGTATCTCAAGTTCAATTAGTGGTTGCATTTGTTAAACTTGAAGCTTGTTCATTTGCTTTATTTGGATAATCAATACGATAAAGAACACCATTTTCAGCTTTGTCACTAAAATCAATAGAATCTAATCTTTCTTTTTCTTTTTGCGCTAAAGTTTTAAAGCCACTTAAAGTACCTGATTTGTTATATTGGTCGCTTGAAGTTACAGTGTCCAAGTTTTGTGAATGAACTGTACCTCTATTAGAAATAATTTGTCAAGTATAACTAATTTCACCTGTGTTATCATTAGCTGATTTCTCTACTACTTTTAAGTTATAGCTTGTATCTTGATTAGTTGCTAATTTATTTAAAATTAAGTCTTTTGATAATTGTGATGCCGTTCATTTATTATATTTGTCACTTGCGATATTTTTAATTCCAGCTTCAATTGCTAAGTTTTGGATAATTTCATCAAGACGCATTTGCTCAGTTTTAAAGCCTTTAATTTGTGCGTATTTATTAGCTGAAGTTACATCTTGATAAATTTCATCGCTTTTTTCAGAAACTAAATGGTATTGGATTCTAATAGAACCTTCAATTTCGTGTCTTGTATCAATACTATCAATTACAACTCTAGCTTCTGGATTAGTTTCTTTAATAGTTGCAATTACTTTTTTAATATCTGCATCTGAAGGTAAGGTTGTAATTTTCTTGTCATAATCTAATGTAACAGTTAAATTATTTAAACGTTCTTTTTCTGCTTCACGATCAATTTTATCTTGCTCTGCCTTAGTTCTGAAACCAGATACACTAATAGAACCTAAGGCAGTATTATCTGAAACAGGTGTTACAAAAGGAGCATTAGGATCAACTTCTCAATTAGAAATTAATTCAGCTTGAGTTTTGGTTGATCTAAGTTCGGCTTCAATATTAACAGTTCCTGCAGCATCATCTACACTTTCTTTAGAAACATTAATTAATTCAGCTTTATTTTCATTGCTTTGAGTATAGTAGAAATTACTTAAATCATCATTATCATCTACTGCTTTTGAAGGTATTGATAATGATTTTTGTGGATAATCAACATTAATATTTTGATTATACATCTCTTGACGTAAATTATTTAATCTACCTTTTTCAGTTAAATAATTATTAATAATAATTTCTTTTGGTTCTGAAACTACATCTTGACCGTTTTTGTTACTAATAACTTTAAATTGAACTTTTAAAGCCCCAATTACATCATTATAACCAATTACATTAGTGATGCTAATTCTTTCGTTAGCGTGATTATCTGGAGTTTTGAAAGCTAAGTTAATTTCATTATGCTTAGAAGCATCATTGAAAGCAGAAGCTAATTTAGTTGCATCACCTAAACCAACAAATTCATCATTGGTGTAAGCATCAATTATTTCTTTTTCTCTATCAATTGGGCTTTGGAAACCACCGATAGTAATTTCTTTAGTTACACTTGAAGTAACGTCACTTAAATTATCTTTAGTAGAAGTTAAATTATAAGTAACAATTACTTGTTGATTATTATTCGGATCTGCTTTTACATTAGTAATTTCAATTTTAGCTTTTGAATCATTTAATAATGTTTGGTTTGGACTCAACATTTCTTTTTTTACTTCTGAAGCTAAAACTTTATTTTTAGCTTTTTGTCCAGCATAAGTAATTTCTTTAGTGATTGTTTTGTCATTGATTACTTTGTCTAATCTTTGACTTTCAGTTAAAGTATTAAAAGTAGCAGTTCTTACCTCAGTAGAAACAATATCATCTAAATTAGTTCTTTTTGATTTAATCTTGTATTGAACGGTAAATGCACCAGTTTTATCATTAATAGAATTTGAAACAATTTTAACTTCATAAGCTTCATCTGTTTCGCTTGTAGCAAAAACGATATCGCTTGGTTTTATTTCAGAAACAGTTTTATTTAATTTAGCATTTTCACTTAAAGTAGGTTGATAACTAAGAGCGTCAATTCTTTCTTGCTCAGTTTTATATTTATCATTAGTTGCTAATTTAAAAGTATAAGTTTTAACTGCAGTTTCTGCATTAGTTAAATTTGCTTTAGTTGATCTTAATTTATATGAAATAGTTACATTTCCACTTCGATCATCTTGATCAGTAATAGCTAATTCAACTACTTCAGCTTCGCTATTCTCAGGTAAAATTACAGCTAAAGCACTATTAATCTTAGTAGCAGAAATTTCAGAAGGCATTAATTCTGAATTTTTATTTTCATATGAAACTTCTAATGAGTTTAAACGCTTAATTTCTTCAAGATTATTAGTTAAATAACCTGCAAACTTTGCAGTGTTAGATTGTTTAGATTTAATAGGATCTGAATTAGTAACAGCAGGTTCTCAATTATCTGAAACTAAATTATCTCTAGTTGAAATTAATGTATAAGCTACTCCAATTTCCCCTGTATCATCGTTTGAATTTAATGTTAAATTAGAATCGATTTTAACATTTTGATTAGCAAGAGAATCTGGAACATTAGTAACAAAATCAGCTGATGTTAAATCAGAAGGTTTTTTGTTTGTTGTTCCTGATTTTTGACTAATTACAGAATTAGGAGAAGTATTTGTAACTAAATCATTAATTCTGTCTAATTCAGTTTTGAAGCCAGAAATAGTTACAAATTTTTCTTCTGATTTAATAGTTTCAAGATTGTCTTTATTTGATTGCAATTTAAAGCCAAGCTTAATTTGTCCAGTAACATCATTGTAGCCTACAATTCTTTTTTCAACAAAAGTATATTGGCCATCTGCTTCAGGACTTCAAGTTCATTTATCACTATTTAAATCATTTAAACTAACTGAAGAAGCTAAAATTTTATCTTT
Source organism: Mycoplasma sp. 1232 (assembly GCF_034863345.1). Classification (NCBI taxonomy): domain Bacteria; kingdom Bacillati; phylum Mycoplasmatota; class Mollicutes; order Mycoplasmatales; family Mycoplasmataceae; genus Mycoplasma; species Mycoplasma sp. 1232. Next base: position 4,976 of record NZ_JAYFFB010000013.1, on the reverse strand, counting down.
GTCGCTTCTATCAATACTATAACCAGTTAAGCCATCTAATCTAGTTTTTTCACCATTTTTAAATCCTGTAATTGTTACACTATTAGCATCAGATTTTGGCACTGTGTAAGTGATATTAGTTAAATTATTATCTTGTCTTCAGAATAAATCTTCTTTAGATTTAGTTGAAGTTAAAGTGAAGTTTAAAGCGCTTTTGCCATAATCAGATTCTGGATTAATACTTGTGATATCGAAAGTTAATTTTTCATTTGTTGCATTTGAAAATGAATAATTAGCTTTATTTTTAGCAGTTTCTGAATTAGCTAATTCATCGGCAGCTGTAAAGTTAAGACTAATTTTACTTTGATCTTGATTAATACTATCAGCAATAGTGTTTAATCTTTGTTTTTCAGTTTGATAATTATCATTAGTATCTGCTTTAAATGTGTAAGTTTTTACTTTAGTTTTAACATCAGTTAAATCAGCTTTAGTTGAAACTATTTCATAAGTAATTTCAAGTGTACCATCAACATCATTAGCAGCAACTACTTGCATATTTTGAATAACAGCATCTGGTTGATTATCATTAATTGCCACAGTGAAAGGACTTTGATCAGTAGCATAATTTTTAGCCACATTAGTAGCATATAATTGTGGTTTATTATTAGTGTGATTAATAGTTAAACTGTATAAACGAGTACTTTCATCAAGTTTAGATTTAAGTTTGCTTAATTCATCTTTTAAAGCTTTATAGTTTTCTAAAGCTTTAGTATAAAGTCCACTGTAATTATTTGGATCTGTTTGTTCAACTTGATTGAATTTATCTTTATTTTGATTACCATCTGCTAAATTTGAATTAAATGCAGTAGTTAATTTGGTAGTCAAACTATCGGCAGCATTTTTGAGTGAATCAATAGCATTTTTATAACCAACATTATTATCTACCACATAATTAGTTTGTCATTGGTTAATTTTTTCTAATTCTTTACCAATTGCTAGGTCTAAGTCTTGAACTTTTTTGAATTGAGCTTCTTTATCACTTTCATTAGTAATTGTAGTATCAATTTCTTTTAACAATTGTTGTTTTAATTCAACTGTCATGTGTTTTAATTCATTTTGTCTTGGTAAATATGAACTAGAACCATCTAATTTAGATTTGGCACCATCAAGATCACTTAATAAAGTTTCAATTTCTGCGCTATTAGTAATTGTTGTAGTAGCAGAATCATCAATTACTGCCTTAGTTTGCTCGATAAGTTGTTTGTAGTTATCTTTTTCACTTTGAGTTTTTTCATAAGTATAAAGTTCATCAGTAATTTCATCATTATTATTTGGTTTAAGTGAATCAGGCAATTGATCATAGTATTCTTTTAATGCTTTCATTTGTGTATTTAAATTAGTTGCATTAGTTTTAAATGTTCCATAATTTTCAGGATTTACATAATCACTATCATTACTATCTGCAATATTTATTTGATCAATTAAAGATTGTTTTTGCTTAGCAGTTAAATTAGTTAATGAACGAATATGATCAATTAATGCTGCTTTATCATAAATTAGTTTTAAATTTGCATCATTACCAAATTGAGTAAATTCCTTGCTAATTGGATTAAGTTGAGCTTGATTGATTAATCTTGAAAATTCTGCCTTATCAGGTTCAGTTAAATTAGTTAATTTATTTAATTTAGCAATTGAATTAGTTTTAGCTTTAGCAAAAATTTTATTAATTTGTTCTGCTAATTCACTATTATTTGTGCTTCAAACAGCGTCTTTAACTGCTCCATTATTAGTTTCATAGTTATTTTGTAATCCTGCTAATAAAGTAGCAAATTCTTGTCTTTCAGTTTCATTACTTTCAACAAAAACAAATGATTCAACAGCTTTTTTAGCTTGATTTTTGTTACCATCTAAAGTATTTAAACTTTCAGTTAATAAATTAAGCCCATTATCCAATTTAGTTTCGAAGTTGTTAAACTTAACATAATCAGTTAAAAAGCCTTTACTTGGATCATTTAAAAAGATTTTTTGGTATTCTGCATTGTCAAAAGCATCAATAAATTTATTGTATTTTTCACCATCTTCATGAGAACTTAGAGTATTTTCAGAAACAGTTTCTTTTCAACTTCCATCGGCATTTTTTAAATTATTGTTAATTCAAGTTACATAACCATTTAAATATTTACGTTTCTGAATTGCATCAGCAACTTCTGCTTGGAATTGCTTCAATGTTTCTAAATTGGTATTTGAATTGGTTTCAACTAAGTTATCAATACCACTATTAGTTGCAGTTAATTTAAACTGATTATTGATAATGTCAATTGCTTTTTCTTTAAATAATTTAACTAAATTATCTTTTTCAGCTTTGGTTAAACTTTGGTATGCTTCAGGATAATTTTGACTAAACTCACTAGTTGCGAGATCATTAATCTTTCCACTAATTGTATTGTCATTAGCAACTTTGTATCCATCTAATTTTGCCACTTCTTGATCATAGGTTTGGTGATCTTTACCTAAAATGTTATTTAATTTAATACCTCATTCAGTAGCAGTTTTTTGCCCTTGTGGCAGAGGCTGATTGTTTTTTAAAGCATTTTTTCCAGTAGATAAAAATTCATGAACTTTCACAACCATGTCTTTTAAATTTTGAGTAGAAGAATAAGCAAAATTTAATTGAGAAATTAATTTGTTTTCATCGCTAGATAATCCTTTATTTGTATCAGAATAATAAATTTCATCAACTTCTGAAGAAAATTGAATCATAGGAATCATAAATCTCAATAATTTAATAAAAGTGTATACATACTTTTTATCATCAGGTGTACTTCTGTTGTTATGATCATTAAATCAAACATCACTTTCGCTACTATTTTCACCCCTATTTTTAAATTCATTATTAATAAATTTTTGAACTAATTCACTAACTCAACCTGATAAATTAGGGAAATCTGTTTGTAACATTTGTTCAATTCTTAATCTATCAGTAATAAGAGGAGTATAGGTTAAATCATTAAAAACATAAAAACCTTGAGAATCTTTTGTTGTAGAAGAAAGTTGCGCTTCTGCAATATTTCATTGATTTTGGAAATTAGTGTCTTTAATTTTTGCTTTAATTTTGAAAGTGCTTGGATCAATATTATTAAGCGGTGAATTTAAAGTGTATTCACTATAATATTCTCTTGCATTATTTATGTTATTGTATTTTGTTCTATCTAAATCAAGTAATTTAATTTCTGTTCCATCTTTATTAGTGTAATAAAGACCTACTTCATACAATTTATTATCAATTTCATCATCTTCTCTTCTTTTAAATGATTTAGGTAAATATATGTTGGTATCAGATGAATTAACTGTTTCTTTAATTCTAAATTTGTATTCAGATGATTTAGTTTTTTCACTTCTTATGATAAATCCAGATTCACCTTCAAAACCAGAGTTAAATCCAACATCAAAAAGAGTGTAAGCTCCACCTAAAAAGGTTGGAACAGAAGTGTTGCCATTTCATTTAAAATTAGGATTATCAACTGTTTCAAATTCAACAACTACAACGTTGTTTGATCATCCCCTATTTCTAGCATTTGGTGCATCAATGAAAAAACTAAACATATATCCGGCATTTTTTTCTAATAAATTTCAAAAACCAATACCTTCGTTATTTAATAAATCTTCATCATACAAGCCATCATCAATTAATTGTCTTGCTACTTCACCATTTTCAAATTTATTAATTTTTTTAATAGATTTATGATAGAAACCAGGTGTTCCCTTTCCAAGGGTAGTAACTTGGTCGTTAATTAATCTATTAGCAATATTTGAGCGGCTATCACGAGTTAAACCATTTTTTTCAGCAGTTGCTTGTTCTTCTGCTGTTCAAGGGTAGGCAGAATTAGTTCACAATCCTCTTAATCTAATTTCGCTATTATTGTTATATCCAGCTGCTCCAGCTGTAGAAGTATTTTCTGGATTTACTCAGTTAACAATGTTTTGTCACTTATCTTCAAAGTAAGGATTTTGAGAATAAAGCGGATTAATAAAAGTGTAATCACTTTTATTGGTTGGTAATTTAGTTCATGAAACCGGAATTTCCTTTGTTGAAACATTTGCATAATCAATAGCATTAATATCAGCTGGATAAAATGAAAATTTAACGAATGAATTATCCGCTAAAATCATGTCTTGAGAAAAATAAAAACCACCTAAATATCTGTTTTCTCTAAAATTAGCTGGTTGATTTTTATGAAAAATTAATTTTCATTTTCTACGTCTACCATTTAATGATTTATCATCAACCCAATTACCTCTTTTAGTAAATCTGTCAAAATAATTTGTATTTAAGAAATTAGGATTTCTATTATCAGTTACTGATGGATCACCAATAGTTACTAAATTTTGAGTTCCTTTATATCCATAGAATTGATACCCGTTTCCATTGTCATATGAACCATATTGACTATATCTTGTATTAGAATAAATGTCAGTATCTTCATAAAAGAAACTGTCATATTTAGTATCAGTAGTATCTTTACCCATATAGATAGGAACTGAAGAAATTAAAAGTATAGATGAAGAAAGGGTAGCGCTTAAAAGCGTAAATATATTTTTTTTCTTCATAAATGAAGTCTCCTGTTAATTGTTTTAATTAAATATAAATATATACACATTAAAATAAACATAAAAATAACTCAACTCATGCAAGTTATTATTAATGATTTCGAAATACATATGAAATCATTATATATATGTATATGTATATGGATGTATTATACATCTTATAGAAGAGCTTATAGAAGAATTATAAAAAAAAAACAAAACGTTTTGAAAATTGCATTAATTTTAGGTATGAAATTAATTCTTGTGAAGATTCTAAACAAAAGAAATGAACTGGGGCACTGAAAGTGGAAAGAAGGGTTAATTAGACATAATAACACCTCAATGTTGTTGAGGTGGTTTTACATTTATGAAATTTTTTGGTTTTTACAAAAAATACAAAAAAATCAGCA
>NZ_JAYFFB010000012.1:0-14163 GCF_034863345.1 Mycoplasma sp. 1232 | reverse complement strand
CCTTATTTATAGGTGTTTTCGTTTTTTAGCCCTTTTTAACTTGGAAACTCAGGTTGTGTAAGCTTCCCAAAAGTCATATTTGAACGTACAGCATTAGAGAAGTCTTCACCATAAAAGTATTCTAATATAGTGAACCCAAAATCTAATGAAGCAGTTGCATTTGACGCTGTAATAAGGTTCCTGTCTATATTAGTGAATGGAGTGTTTTTTCAATTGTTAAAGTTAATGATTTTTCCATCTTTTCAGAATGGTTTACTTCATTCAGAAAAGAATGAAACGTATTTTTGGTCTTTGATTATATTAAATTCAGCTAAAACGTTTGGTGCATCACAGATAGCTGCAAGGGGTTTGTTAAGGTCATTAAAGAATTTGTTAATTAATTCTAATGATTGCTGATTTTGTCTAAGTGTTTGACAACCTCTACCTCCAGGTACGAACATTAAATCAAATTCATTTAAATTAACTGAATTAACAATGTTTGTTATTTTAACAATATTAAATTGTCCTGAAGCTTCTTTTAAGTTTGGAGAATAATAAGTAATTGATTCTAGTTTGCCTGAAGCGACTAAAACAGATAAAGTTGTGTTTAATTCTATGTCATTAAATTTATCTTCAATTATTACAAGAAGTTTCATTATTTTTTACCTCTTTTAATCACACCTTTTCAAATTAAGTATAAGAATACTGTTAAAGGTAATAATACAACTAAGATGAAAACAATAATGTAAGCTTTAATTCAAGCTTTATTCTCTAATCTTCTATCTGTATTTGTTTTAGCAACAACTTCTTCTGGGTTGTTTAAGATTGCTAATTTAATTTCAGCTTGTCTTTTTCTATCGTAAATTCTAAGAATGGTGAATACAATCGCAGTAGCTGCTATTGTAGTTCCTAAAATAATTAGCATATTTTTAGTGCTTCCAAAAGCATTATCTAAAATGTCTGTTCATTCAACTTTTGAGTTAATGTAAATTCATGAACCTTCTTGACCCATATTTACTTCTCAAGGGGATGTGAAGTAAAGTAAGCAAACTACAGCAATGAACAACCCGATATATGTTAAGAAGAATGCGTAGATTCAGCTTAAACGAAGCATTTTGAGTGTAATTGCTCTGTATGCTTCAGCAATAAGAACACCATTCATTTGTGTTCCGTTAATGTAACTGTTTTTAGTTATTTCTTCAGTTTTAACCCATGACTTACGTCTTGTTAAAGCTTTAATTCATAAACTTAATGAAATTAAGAAAATAATGCTTATTCCGATGTATCAAGCAATACCTTGTGTGTGAGGAGGTTTTGAGTTAAATGTATTAACAAAATAATTAATAATTGTAGCAACTATACAAAGACAGAAAATAGAAAATCATATCGAGAAAGAAAGTAATGCTAGTTTTTTCTCTCTTTTAAATAATTTAAGAATATTTTCAGGAACTATGCTTTTTGGATTTACATTAGTAACTTCGTTTGTGGCAACATTTTGAACTTGTGTTTGATTTGCATAAACACCAGTTGAACCAGATGAGTTTTGAACTGAAACTGGATTTTGATTTTGTTGTTCTTGATTATTCATAATTACTCACTTGCTCCTGTTGACATATTTGGATCTGGTTGAGGATTCTCTGTATTTGGTTGATTATTTGTGTTGCCTAAGGTTTCAGTTGTTTCTTGTTTATTAAGATCTTTTAAAACAGAATTTTTAAGGTTTCCTAAAATTCCTAAAGCTAAATCTGCTGTATTTGTTTTTTCAGAGATTGTTGGGTTAATTTTTAAAATCGCATCAACAATTTTTGATAAGTTTTGCTCTTGTGAACTATCTGATTTAGCTGCTGCTAACCCTAGCATTCCGAAGACATTTTTGACTTCTTCTGGAATTAATGTAATTGAATTTTGTTGTAATTCTTCATTGATTTTATCAACAACAAATTTTGTAAAGTCTGCTTTATTTTGTTCGCTTGAGTTCAATGTTGAACCAGGATTTGCTGCAATAAATTGAGCTTCGTATTTTGTAATGTAAGCTTCAAGTTCTTTATTGTTTTTTATTTCATTTTTAGATTTTTCATCTAGTAATGTAGGAATGTTTTTGGCAACTATATCAACAAATTTTTCATTTTCTAAGATAGCTGCAATAGTGTTTGAGTTTTTAAGTAATTTTTCAATATCATCTTTAGATAATGAATTTGGTTCCTTGATAAATTTAATTGCTAAATCATGTAATTCTGAGTCGACAAATAATTGAACCATTGAGAAAATCCCTGAAGCCAAGTTTGTTACAGATGAACCTTGGCCACCAGTCATAATTTTCACACCAATTTCTGTAGCTTTATTTGCTTTATTCGAGTTGGGTGCCATTGTTGAAATTACGTTAGCAAGTAATAATGAACCGGGTAAGGTAAGAATTACGTTTGTAATTGCTCATAAACCACCAAAACCTGCTCTAGATAATTTAGATCTTTTCTTATTTTTCTCTTTTCTTTTCTTTATTGTTGCTAAATGAATGATTCCGATTATTAATCATAAAAATCCTCTAACACCTCAGTAAACTGCTAAAGAAATGAATGTTATTGCAAATGTAAGAATTTCATATGCAGATTGAAATTTTTGATCTTCTTGTGCTTTTTTCTCAAATGCAGCTTTAAGAGCTACTGATAAAATAACAGAAACGATAATTGTGATAACTATTGAAACTGTTTTAAAAATAGTTCATTTTCATCTTAAGAATCAACCTGTTACAAATGAAAATAAAACGAGTGTAACAATTAAAATAGGCATTCAAATAGTTGGGTCTGAAATTTTAGACGACATCAAATTCGCGAAGAAGTCATATAACTTATCCATTGCGTTCGATGACTCACTACTTGATGATGTTTGAGTTTCAAAAAATGTAAGCATATTCTCCTTTCTATATTTTTTAGTTAGTTAAATTACAAGAATTTAGCTTTAGGTAGTTTCTTTCATGGGTTTTTCTTAGCAATTCTATCGATAAATAACATTCCGTTTAAGTGGTCTAATTCGTGTTGAAATACTATTGCTAAATATCCGTCAACTGTTAAGTTTTGGAATTCTCTGGCAAAATAGCTGTAAGCTCTGACTGTTATTTTTTCAGATCTATAAACATATCCTTCTTGGTCTGGTCAATCTTCGGAAACACTTAAGCAACCCTCACCTTCAGAAAGTGCAATTTTCTTATCGCTTTTAGCAATAATAACAGGGTTAAATAAAACATCTTTATAAATTGTGTTACCTAATTCATCTTGTATAAAAACATAAAAGACATTTTTTAGAACACCATATTGAACTGCTGCTACACCAACTCCAGCTCTAAATTCAGAACCGTCTTTTTGCGAATCATCAATGTGATAAATCATTTTCTCAGCTAATTCAATATCCTCATCAGTTAATGGAAGAGGTACGTCTTGTGATTTTTTTCTAAGTACTTTTTCTGGTAATTGTACGATTTCTACTTTAAATTTTTTATTCATAATATTAATTATAATATATTAAATTAATTATAATTTAATATAAATTAGCTAACGAAGTATATTCAATTAATTAGGAGGGACAATGACAGCGATTCAACTTAGCAATTCAATTTTGTTTAATATTTTATTATTCATTTTTGGATACATTGTAGGATCCTTAAACACTTCAATTATATGAGGGAAAATTGTTAGAAAAGATGTTAGAGAGCTTCATTCAAAAAATGCAGGAGCAACTAATTCCTCTAGAGTACTAGGAAAAAAAGCAGGACTATGCATTTTATTAATAGATATTTTTAAAACAATTTTAATGGTTTCAATTGCGTATGGATTGTGCAAGGCTATCAATAAAAATAGCTTAAATATGAGCCTATATGTATTTCCAATTTTATGTGGTTTAGGAGTTGTTGTCGGGCATTGTTTTCCTATTTTCTTCCAATTCAACGGTGGAAAAGGAGTTGCTACATCAATTGGTTTATTAATTTCAATCAACATTGCACTTTTACCAATTGCTGCAGTTATATTCTTTGCAGTATTATTCTGAAAAAAATATGTTTCATTAGCAAGTATTGTGTCAGCTCTTTTAATGACACCTGTAATTATGTTTGCTCACTGATTTTTAAGTTCAGATCTTTCTTGAGCAACTAATATGAAATGACTTGCTGATTATAATCAGCATACAACTGCATCGCTTTATAATTATCAATTAACTAGTGGAATTTTCTTTATAGCAGCGGTACTACTAATAGTTATAATGCACAGAGATAATTTAGTTAGAATTTTTAAGAACCAGGAAAGAAAGTTATCTTTTTTAGATAGAAGTAACAAAAAATAGAGAGACTTAAAATCTCTCTATTTTTTGTTAAATTAAATTAAATTAAATCATTATTTTTCAATGTTGTAGAATGCTTCTCTACCTTTGAATGAAGATACAGAACCTAATTCTTCTTCAATTGCTAATAATCTGTTGTATTTTGCAATTCTATCTGTTCTTGATAATGAACCTGTCTTAATTTGTCCTGTGTTCATAGCAACAGCAATATCAGCGATTGTTGTATCTTCTGTTTCACCTGAACGGTGTGATACAACTGCTGTCATATTTGCTTTTTGAGCCATTTGGATAGCTTCAAAAGTTTCTGTTAATGAACCGATTTGGTTAATTTTAATTAAGATTGAGTTCATTGATTTTTCTTCAATAGCACGTTTTAAAATTGCTGTGTTTGTAACTGTTAAGTCATCTCCAACAATTTGTAATTTGTTTCCTAATTCTGCTGTGAATTTTTTGAATCCTTCTCAGTCACCTTCAGCAAATCCATCTTCGATTGAAATGATTGGGTACTTGTCAACTAAGTGTTTTAAGTAATCTAACATTTCATCTGATGTATATGTGAATTTAGTATCTGTTAAGTGTTCAAATCCAGGTAATTGTTTTTCAACAGCTGCTTTTAATTTTTTGAATGTGTATACACCATCTTCATATAATTCACTTGATGCACAGTCCATTGCAATAGCAACAGCATTTTCACCTGATTTAGCAGGAACATATCCAGCTGCTTTAATAGCTTCAACTAAGAAGTCTAAAGCTTCTTCGTGTGATTTGAAGTTTGGAGCAAATCCACCTTCATCACCAACTTGAACACCGTGTCCGTGTTTTTTAAGTAATTTAGCTAAGTTATGGAAAACAAAGTTAGCCATTTGTAAAGCTTCACGGAATGTTTTAGCTCCAACTGGCATAATCATAAATTCTTGGAAGTCAATTGTGTTTGAAGCGTGTTCTCCACCATTGATAACGTTTAACATAGGAACCGGTAATTCGTGAGCGTTAAATCCACCTAAGTATTTGTAAAGTGGAATTTGTAATTCATTAGCAGCAGCTCTAGCAACGGCTAATGAAACTCCTAAGATAGCATTAGCACCGAATTTAGATTTGTTTTCTGTACCATCTAATTCAATCATTTTTCTATCAATTTCACGTTGTAATGTAACTTCCATACCTTCGATGTAAGGAGCAATATCGTTGTTAACATGATCAACTGCTAACATAACTCCTTTTCCACCAAATCAGTTACTTTCATATTCAGAACCTTTATCTCTTAATTCAAGAGCTTCACGTGATCCTGTAGATGCACCTGAAGGAACTTTAGCAATACCGTATCCACCAAATTCTGTGAATACTTCAACTTCAACAGTTGGGTTACCACGTGAGTCTAGAATTTCACGTGCGTGAATTTTTTTAATTGCTGACATTTAGTCTCCTTTATTTAATTTTTAATGTACATTTAAATTAATTAACTTTTCTTCTAGAAAAGTAATGTAATTATAACATTTTTAAATTTATATACTTTGAGCAAGTTTATCTGCGATTAATTTCACATTTTTGTTTAATTTTGTGTGATTTTTAAACTCTGTTAAGGTTGGATATTCTCAAAAATAAGTTTCAATGTAACTACCAAAACATTTATGTGTAAGTGTTAAAAGTATTTTTTCAAGGATTAATAAAACTAAATAAAAAAAATAAAAAATATTGATACACACGGGTAAGTTGTTATATAATTGCTTTGCTAAATTATTATCAAAATAAATAGCTTAACAATATTAATCTTAAAATTTATCAAATCACAAACGAAAGGAAGCATAAAATGCCAACAACTAATCAATTAGTTACAAATGGTCGTAGCTCAAAAATTAAAAAACAAAACGCTCCTGCTTTAAGCGTTAGCTACAACTCATTAATTAAAAAAGCTAAAAAAATGGCTTCACCATTTAAACGTGGTGTATGTACTCGTGTTGCTACAATGACACCTAAAAAACCTAACTCTGCATTACGTAAATATGCTCGTGTTAAATTATCAAACGGAATGGAAGTTACAGCTTACATTCCAGGAGAAGGACACAACCTTCAAGAACACTCAGTTGTTTTAATCCGTGGAGGACGTGTTAAAGACTTACCTGGGGTTAGATACCACATCGTTCGTGGAACACAAGATGCTGCTGGGGTAGCAAAACGTAACCAAGGACGTAGTTTATACGGTGCTAAAAAACCTAAATCAGAATAATAATTTAAATTAATTTATACACACAATAATTATTAATATAAGGAGGACATATGTCAAGAAAAAAAAGTGCCCCAATACGTGAAGTACTTGCAGATCCAGTTTTTAACTCTGTTATTGTTACAAAGTTAATTAACCAAATTATGTTAGATGGTAAAAAATCTATCGCTCAAGATATTTTATATTCAGCATTTAACATTATTAAAGAAAAAACTCAAAGAGAACCAATGGAAGTTTTCTTAGAAGCAGTTGAAAACATTACACCTCAATTAGAAATCAGAACAAGAAGAATCGGTGGAACAAACTACCAAGTTCCTACAGAAGTTTCTCCTCGTAGAAAACAAACATTAGCGTTAAGATGACTTGTTCAATACTCAAGATTAAGAAATGAAAAAACAATGGATGTTCGTTTAGCTAATGAAATCATTGATGCATCAAACAAAACAGGTGGAGCTATCAAAAAACGTGAAGATACACACAAAATGGCTGAAGCTAACCGTGCATTTGCACACTTCAGATGATAGTCTAAGGTTTATTTATGGCTAGAGAATATGAATTAAAAGATTACCGTAATATCGGTATTATGGCCCACATTGATGCTGGAAAAACAACAACTACAGAAAGAATTTTATTCCACACAGGTAAAATTCACAAAATTGGTGAAACACACGATGGTGCTTCACAAATGGACTGAATGGCACAAGAACAAGAACGTGGAATTACAATTACATCAGCTGCTACAACAGCTTTCTGAAAAGGAAAAAGAATTAACATTATCGATACACCAGGACACGTTGACTTCACAGTTGAGGTTGAACGTTCATTACGTGTATTAGATGGTGCTGTAGCAGTTCTTGATGCTCAATCAGGAGTTGAACCTCAAACAGAAACAGTTTGAAGACAAGCTACAAACTACAAAGTTCCCCGTATTGTTTACGTTAACAAAATGGATAAAGCTGGTGCTGACTTCGCAGCTTCAGTTGCTTCAGTTAAACAACGTTTAGGTGGAAATGCAGTTGCTATCCAATGACCTATCGGTGCTGAATCAGATTTCGAAGGTATTATTGACCTTGTTACATTAGAAGCGATTAAATACAACGGAGAACCACAAGAAGAAGAATTTCCAACAGAAATTCCTGCTCACTTAAAAGACATCGTTGCTGAAAAACGTCAAGAATTATTGGAAGCGGTTGCTAACTTTGACGAAGAATTAATGATGTTAGTTCTTGAAGGTGGAGATTTAAGTGTTGAAGAATTTAAAGCTGCAATTAGAAAAGCTACTTTATCATCAGAATTCTTCCCAGTAGTATGTGGAACATCATTCAAAAACAAAGGTGTTAAGAGAATGATTGACGCTGTTGTTGATTATTTACCATCACCACTTGATGTACCACCAATCCCTGCTTTCGATGGGGATAAAGAAATATTTGTTAATGCAACAGACGATGGAGACTTTTCTTCATTAGCTTTCAAAGTTATGACAGACCCATACGTAGGTTCATTAACATTCTTCCGTGTATACCGTGGAGTTCTTGAAAAAGGAAGCTACGTATACAACACAACTAAAGAACAAAAAGAACGTATTGGACGTATTTTACAAATGCATGCTAACTCACGTGTAGAAATTGACGAATGTAGAGCTGGAGATATTGCTGCTGCTGTTGGTCTTAAATACACAACAACAGGAGATACATTAGTTGGAGAAAAATCACCAAAAATCGTTCTTGAAAAAATGGTATTCCCAGAACCAGTTATCTCACAAGCTTTAGAACCAGAATCAAAAGCTGCTACAGAAAAATTATCATTAGGATTACAAAAATTAGCTGCTGAGGACCCTACATTTAGAACATATACTGATGAAGAAACAGGTCAAACAATTATTGCTGGAATGGGTGAATTACACTTAGACATTATTGTTGATCGTTTAAAACGTGAATTTGGTGTTAAAGCTAAAGTTGGAGCACCTCAAGTTTCATACCGTGAAACAATTACAATTCCTGCTGAAGTTGAAGGAAAACACATCAAACAATCAGGAGGAAAAGGACAATATGGACACGTATGAATCAAATTTGAACCAAACCCAGATGGTGGATTTGAATTCGTGGACAAAATTGTTGGTGGAAAAATTCCTAAAGAATACATTAAATCAATTCAAAAAGGTCTTGAAGAAAAAATGGCAGCTGGTATTTTAGCTGGTTACCCAATGATCGACGTTAAAGCTACATTATTCGATGGATCATACCACGACGTTGACTCATCAGAAATGGCTTACAAAATCGCTGCTTCTAAAGCACTTACAAAAGCAAAAGATAAAATTGGTACAGTATTATTAGAACCAATTATGGACGTTTCAGTAGTTGTTCCATCAGATCACATCGGAGATGTTATCGGTGACTTATCAAGACGTAGAGGACTTGTTAACGATCAAGAACAAAGAAATGATGGAGCTGTTATTGTTAGAGCAATGGTTCCTCTTTCAGAAATGTTCGGTTACTCAACAGAACTTAGATCTATGACAAGTGGACGTGGAACATACCAAATGCAATTTGATCACTACGAAAAAACTCCAAAATCAATTGCTGATGAAATTATTAAACGTAGAAACATTCAAGATAAAGATGAAGATTAATATTTAAATTTTCACTTTAAATAATTTAAAAAAGTAGGTATATCCTACTTTTTATTTTTTACTTATTTAACTTATACACTATTGCAAAAGTAAAATTAACTCAATAATTAGGGAGTTATTAATTAGCATCATAATACTATGTATAATAGTATTATGTTAAATATAGTTTTATATCAACCGGAAATTGCCCCAAATACAGGGAACATAATCAGAACTTGTTATGCACTAGGTGCAAAATTACACATTATCAAACCAACAAGTTTTGACCTTCATCCTAAATATCTTAAAAGAGCAGGTGCAGGAAGAATGCTCAGTGACATTCAACATGAAATTCATAACTCATATGAAGATTTTTACAATAAGTACAAAGATAAAAAAATCTTTTATGTAACTAGATATGGTTTAGAGACATATACAAATGTTAAATATAGTGAAGTTCATGAACAAACTGGTGAAGTATGATTAATGTTTGGTAGAGAATCTACAGGTATTGATAAAAGAATCTTAAAAGAAAATTTAGAAGATTGCATCAGAATACCGATGGTTTCAGCTATGCGTTCGATTAATCTTGCTAACTGTGTTGCTATTTTAGGTTTTGAAGTTATGAGACAACTTGATTTTAAAGATTTATCAAAATTTGAAGTTGAAAAAGGAAAACATTACTTAGAACAATATGATGAAAATAATAACCAGTAAGCAAAATCAGTTTATCAAGGATGTTTATAAACTTTTAGATAAAAAATATAGAAGTAAAGAATCTAAGTTTTTAGTTGAAGGTTATCACTTAGTTAATGAAGCAAAAGAAAAGGGTATTTTGCTAGAAACAATTGAAGTAGTTGATAAAAATAAATTTGCTGATTCGATTTTAGTCACAGAGGAAATCTTAAATTATTTATCAGACACATCTACGCCACAAGGGATTATAGGTATTTGTAAATTTCCTGATGTTTCAAAATCAATTAGTAATAGAGTTTTATTTTTAAATAATTTGCAAGAACCTGGAAATGTGGGGACAATTTTTAGATTAGCGAGAGCCTTTGATTTTGATACTGTTATCATTCAAAACTTTGATTACTTTAATCCAAAAGTTATTCGTTCTTCACAAGGGGCACTTTTTGATTTGAATTTAATCAAGACAAATAATATTGATATTTTAGAGGAACTTAAAAAACAAAACTATATTTTATATGCAACTATGTTAGACACAAATGCTAAGAAGTTAAATGAAATTGATTTTTCAAGAGAAGAAAAAATTGTCATTATTTTAGGAAACGAAGGTAATGGAATTGATAATCAAACAGCTTCATTATCTGATGAAAAAGTTTACATTCCGATTTCATTTGAAAGTTTAAATGTAGCAACTGCTGCAGCAATTGTGTTGAACAAAGTTAGAAATGGGTAATTTATGAATAAATTCGATAATTTAATTGAACAAATTAAAAACTATAACTTTCATTTATCTTTAGAAGGGTACAATAAAACAGAAGTTGAAAGTCATTTAAATGAATTGATTAGACAAATTAATGAAATTGTTAATGAAATAAATGAATCAACCGAAAGAACAGAATTATATAAAGCTCAATATAAAGAACTTTACAAAGAAAATAAAATTCTTGCTGAAGAAGTTAATAAACTTAGATTAGAACTAGAAAAATTAAATAAATAGGATAAATATGGAATTAGAACACAAAGAACAAAAATATGAGAATTTAATTCAATGATTCCCTGGTCATATGGCTAAGGCTTTCAAGGAATTAAAAGAAAAAGCTTCATTAGCTGATATTTTTATAGTAGTTTTAGATGCAAGATGTCCAATTAGTTCATATAACGAAGACTTTGACAAAATTGCACCACAAAAAAAGAGATTGTTCATTATTACTAAATCTGATTTAATGGACCAATCCAAAAAAGCAAAAATTGAAAAAAGATTTGCAAACGAAACGTTATTATGATTAGATCTTAGAAAATCATCTTCAAAACAAGTTATTTTAAAAACAATTAAAAGACTTTCACAAGAAAGAATTAATAAAAACAGAGAAAAAGGGATGTTGATAACCAGAATGAAATCATTTGTTGTTGGTGTTCCTAACTGTGGAAAAAGTACACTTATTAATTTAGTTTCAGATAAAAAAACTTTAAAAGTTGCCAACTATCCAGGTGTAACCAGAGAAAATAAATGAGTTATCAATGGTGAATATTTATTTTTAGATACACCAGGTATTTTGCTTCCTAAATTTGAAGATCAAGAAGTTGCTGTTAAATTATTAATCACAGGTGCTATTAAATTAGATAATTTCTCACCAGAGGTTGTTTCAATGAAGTTTTATTGATTAATTTCAAAATATTATCCAGAAAAATTAGAACAATTAGGTCTAAAACCATCTCAAGATGATATTGAAATTTACTCACAATTATTTAGCTATGCTGAAAGATTTAAAATTTATAAAGAAAACCAAAGAATTGACACTGTAAAAACTTACCAACATTTTATAAATTGAGCTAAAAATTTAGAAGGAGTTACATACGATTAATTCGTATGTTTTTTATTTAATCTTTTATAATATTTAAACTATGAGCCAAAACAATACATATAATGCAAGTAATATTCAACAATTAAAAGGGCTTGAAGCTGTTAGAAAAAGACCTGGTATGTACATTGGTGGAACCGATGTACATGGTTTACATCACTTAGTTTGAGAAATTGTAGATAACTCAATCGACGAGGCACTAGCTGGTTATGCGACTGAAATAATTGTTACATTAAGAAATGATGGTGGTGTTTCGGTTCAAGACAATGGACGTGGTATTCCGGTTGATAAAATTAAAGGTTCAACAAAAACAGCTGTAGAAGCTGCTTTCACTGAATTGCATACAGGTGGAAAATTTGATGATAGTGCGTATAAAACATCAGGAGGTCTTCACGGTGTTGGAGCTAGTGTTGTTAATGCTTTATCAACAAAAGTTGTTGTCGAAGTTTCAAGAGATAAAAAGATCTATTTAACTGAATTTCAACAAGAAAAAATCCTTCAAAGAACTCACGAGGTAGGTGTATCAAAAAACACTGGAACAATAGTAACTTTCTGACCTGATTATCCACTTTTTAAAAGAGCTAAGTTAAGTTTTGACAAAATTTCAGAAAGACTTAAAGAAAGAGCTTTCTTAATTTCTAATTTAAAAATAATCTTAAGAGATCAAAATACTGATAAAACAGAAATTTATGAATACACTAAAGGTCTTGAATCATTCTTAAACTTTTTAAATGATTCAAAAGATTTAGTTTCAAAACCTATTTCATTTCAAGATGAAAAAAGAGGCATCTCTGTTGATTTTGCCTTTCAATGAACAACTCAATATGAAGATACAATTCTGAGTTTTGTTAACAATGTTAAAACAAGTGATGGTGGTTCACATGTGGTTGGACTAAAAACTGCATTTGTTAAATCAGTTAATAACTTTGTGTCAAAAGAAAATGTAGTCAAAGGTCAAAGAATTTATGAATGAGCAGACATTAAAGAAGGACTTAGCTGCGTTCTCTCTTTAAAAATTCCTGAAAGTATTCTTGAATTCGTAGGCCAAACTAAAGATAAATTAGGGACTCCAGATGCTAAACCTGTTGTTGAAGAAATTGTCTTTAAATATTTAGATTCTTGATTAAGTGAACACAAAGAGCAAGCTAAATTAATCATAGATAAAATTGAATCTTCATATGATTTAAGACAAAAACAAAAATCATTAAAAGATGAAAGTAGAAAAACAAAGCAAACAGGTAAAGAAAAATTAATTTTAAGTGACAAATTAAAACCTGCGACTGGTAAAAATAATGAACAAAATGAGTTATTTCTAGTCGAAGGTGACTCAGCAGGTGGTTCAGCAAAAAGTGGAAGAGATAGAAGATTTCAAGCTATCTTACCATTACGTGGAAAAGTCATTAACTCTGAAAAGAAAAAAATGGCTGAAGTTCTTGAAAATGAAGAAATCAACACAATTATTAATGCAATTGGAGCAGGATACGGTAGAGATTTTGATATTGAAAAATCGCAATATGGAAAAATAATCATTATGACCGATGCTGATACTGATGGTGCTCACATTCAACTTCTATTATTAACATTCTTTTATAGATTTATGAAACAAATGATTGAACAAGGAAAAATTTTCCTTGCACTTCCTCCATTATATAAAGTGACTCTTAAGAGCAGCAAAAAAATTCTTTATGCATGAGATGAAGATGATTTAAGTGATATGCTTGAAAATATAAAAGAATCATATGAACTCCAAAGATATAAAGGTCTTGGAGAAATGAATGCTGATCAATTGTGAGAAACAACTATGGATCCTAAAACAAGAACATTAGTTCAAGTAACAATTGAAGATGCTCTTATTGCTGAAAGAAGAGTTTCGGTTCTTATGGGAGAAAATGCTGAAAACAGAAGATATTGAATTGATCAAAATGTAAACTTTACACTTGAAGATAATTTCATTGAAAAATTAAACATATCTAATTAAGCAAAATGATTTTTATAAAAAAACAATAAAATAAAGTTTTTTGCTATAATATCAAAGAATTTTATTTTTACTCTTTTTATAAAGACTAAATAAAAGTTTATAAACATTTATTACTTATAGAAAGGAAGAAATCATGTCAAGAAGAGACGTTTTAACAGGTAGAGGACCTCAATCAGGTAACAAACGTTCACACGCATTAAATGCTACAAAAAGAAAATTTAATGTTAACTTACAAAAAGTTAGAGTTACAATAGACGGTCAAAAAATGACATTAAGAGTAAGTGCAAAAACATTAAAAACTCTTAAAAACAAAGGGTTAATTTAATCATTTCTCTAATACTTTTAAATTAAACATATATAAAAAATAAATTACCTTGATCAAGTAATTTATTTTTTTATTTTTTTTAAAAAAAGCTTTGAATAAAAAAAATAGTGTTATAATATTCTTGCTTTTGATAGCAAAGAAGTTCTTTGAAAACTAGATATATACAAGACATGACAA
>NZ_JAYFFB010000011.1:0-14365 GCF_034863345.1 Mycoplasma sp. 1232 | reverse complement strand
CCCTTTCTTATGTGAAAATATTAAGATTCGATATTCATTTGCATATAAAATGAAACTTATTACATTTATATGCACATATATAATTGTTGTTCCTATTTTTATAACAGGTATAGTTTTTCAATTTATATCAAATTCTCTTGGATATTTTTTACTTCGTCGTATTTCCACACCTATTATTTCTTGAACTACTTCCACAATATTATCACTAGTAATTTTATTCTTCATTTGCATCTTAATTTTTCAAGATGGTAAAAAATTATATTTAGTAACGAAACAAAATAAGAGTGCTGATAAATCTTTAACTTATTGAATTAAGTAAAATAATATCCTGAGTTTCCAAGTTAAAAAGGGCTAAAAAACGAAAACACCTATAAATAAGGCGCTTTCGTTTTTTGTTATTTTTAATTACAATGATAGATTTTCTATAACAAATGAAAAATCTTTATATATTTTGTTTAATTCATAATGATTTGGATCTAAATTATTAATGATTTCACCAACAACTTTACCATTTACAGTTTTAGTTGTTATTGTTATAAGTTTTAAGGCATCTATAAACATATTCATAGTTACTTTTTGAATTTCACCATTATCTTCATAGAACTTTTTAAGTTTGTAAATTGAGTATTTTAAAACAATTAACGCTAAGAAACATAAGAAAACATGTGCTTGAATGTGAGAATCTTTATGAACAAACATTGGTCTAACTTCAAGCGAAGATTTCAATGTTCTAAAATCCTCTTCAATTTTTCATTGTCGTCTATAAATTTCATTAGCTCTTTGCGCTGTTAAATCTGATATGTTGGTTTCAATCATATAGAAACCATCTTGATCAGCTATTTTTTTAATTTTAGAGTAATTTAATTTGGCAATTGTTTTGCCTTCAACATCCATATATTTTTTCTTATATTCTGGAACAAGATCACTTAAGCAAATTACATTATTTATTGATTTTTTCTCATATTTTGCTATCGAAAAAGCTCTTTTTAGTCTGTCAAGCTTTTCTTTTGCTGGGCTAAAGTAAATTATTTGTTTTCTAAGAGTTTGATTAAATCTTTTCTTTTTTCTATTGTTTGCTCAAACAGATTCCACAAATCTACTTTTTGAAAACATTTCATGTTCCAACATATAATCTTTATCTTCAATGATGAATTTTTTGTCTGCTTCGCTAAGGTTATCGATACGTTTTTGAACGATGTATTTATAGCCTTTCTGTTCTAAAAATCTTAAGTTAGCATTTTGACTAATTCCTCTGTCGGTAATAATTGTTACATCTTTAATCTTATAAATTCTTTCCATTTCAATTAAAAACTTAATTAAAGTTTGTGAATCGGCAGTATTTCCTTCAAAAATTTTGTAATGAAAAGGTATTCCATTATTGTCTGTTGCCATTGCTATTACAATTTGGTCTTCATCATGTTTGCCGTCTTTTGAAAAACCTTTTTTTCTCACGCCTTTTCTTGAAAAACTTTCAAAATAAACAGTTGTATTGTCAAAGCGCAATTCTTTACTGTTTCTATTAGTTAATTCTTGTAATTTATTGTAAAGATTGAACAAAATAGTTTCTTTATTTGTTAAAAAAGTATCAAAATAGTTATAAATTGATGATTTTTTGATTTCAACATTGTGTGAAAAATCATTTTTGTTTTTATATTGACAAATGTAACTTCTCGGGAAAATAATTCTGGTTCCAATGATAAATTCAAGAACTTCTTCTAATGATTTGTGCTTGCTTTTTGGCAATGAACTGAATAAGTCTAGTTCTTTGATAATTTTATAAATCAAATCAATTCCAACATTTTTAACATTGGTTTCAACAGATGTTGGCTCTAACAATTCAAAAAATTTGCTCTTTGCTTCAACTTTGTTGTTTGTAAATGGAACTAATTTTGCGATTGCCTTTAAATCATCAATGTTTTGCAAAGAATATTTATCTTTGATTTCTTCTCAATAGCCTAGACCAACTAAATCGCCAATTCCTTTACCATAACCTTTTGAAATCCCGATTGCTAAATAGATACCTTTAGGGTTGTTTCTTTTATATAAAATGTAATTGCTCATACATTAATTATACACCATTATCATTGTAATCATTGTAAAAAATAAAAATTTTCTGATTTTTTACTTATATACTAAGTATATAAGTAGAGTTTAAAAATTATAAAAAATGAGCTTCCAACTTGGAAACTCAGGATATTTTTTACTTCGTCGTATTTCCACACCTATTATTTCTTGAACTACTTCCACAATATTATCACTAGTAATTTTATTCTTCATTTGCATCTTAATTTTTCAAGATGGTAAAAAATTATATTTAGTAACGAAACAAAATAAGAGTGCTGATAAATCTTTAACTTATTGAATTAAGTAAAATAATATATTCTTCAATCTTAAAAATTAGCACAAAAAATACAAATATCCTAGTTAGCAAGTGATATTTGTATTTTTATATAACTTTTTTGAGGTTTTATTATTTAGATGAATCAAGAGCTAATTGTGTTAATGTTTTTACCATTACACCTGTAGGTCTTGAAGCAATATCAGCTGTTCCTGCAACATCTAAGTGAATGTATTCAACATCTTCTGTAAATTCTTTTAAGAACATAGCAGCTGATGATGAACCTCCACCAATACCGCTTAAGTCAGTATTTTTAAGGTCGGCAACTACTGAGTTTCTAATTTCTTTAGCAAAAGCTTCATCAAGAGGCATTCTTCATACTAATTCATTTTGTTCTTTGGCAGCTTTTAATAATTCTTCTCAAGCAGCATCTGTAGTAGCTCATGCACCTGTGTATGTTTGCCCTAATGCTACTAAAATAGCACCTGTTAACGTAGCAACATCAACTAATCTTGTAGCTTTTAAGTTTCTTACAGCGTATGTTAATCCATCTGCCATAACTAATCTTCCTTCGGCATCTGTGTTGTTGATTTCAACTGTTTTACCATTCATTGATGTTCAAACTGAATCAGGTAATGAAGCATCTCCATTAACTCTGTTGTCTGTAATACACATAATTGCAGCAACATTTGTTTTTGGTTTTAATTGAGCAATAGCTTTAAGAGCTGAAGCAACAAATACAGAACCAGACATGTCAAATTTCATACCTAACATGTTTCTACCTGTTTTAATGTTGTATCCACCTGAGTCAAATGTAATTCCTTTACCTACATAAACTGTCTTTTCGTTTGATTCAGGGTTTCCGTTATATTCAATAACAACAACTCTTGGTTCAAACATACTTCCACGGTTAACTGAAAGTAAAAGTCCCATTTTTTGCTCTTCAATTTGTTTTTTATTAAGAACAGTAACTTTTAAGTTTGAGTATTGTTCTAAATCTTTTCTAACAACTTCTGCTAATCATTCTGAGTTACAAATGTTTGGTGGTGTCACTTGTAAGTTTCTTGCGAAGTTAACAGCCTCTGATAATACAACTGCTTGTTTTAATGCATCTGCATATTCATTTTCATCTTTAACTGATAATAATGAAATTGCAAATTTCTCATCTTTTTTAGCTGTTTTAGCTGAATATAAATCAGCATTTACATAGTTGTAAGCTTCAACAAAAGCTTTAACAACTTGTGCTAATGTAACTTTTTCTGTTACAAATGAATCTAAATCGACTTGGACATCTCTACCTTGATTTGTAAAGAAACCTTTTGCAAATTTAGCTACTGAATCAAAAGATAATTTATCTTTTTCTCCCATAAATACAAGAGCTTCATTTTTATCAAAGTATTCTGTTACAACATTATTTTTTTGAATTAATGTTGATGGTAAGTTTTCATCATTTTTATAAACTGCTTTTAAAAGCATTGAGTTATTTCTAACTTTATCAACTGTTTTAATCATAATTTCCTTTCATACAAATATAAGTGAGTTATTTAATATTTTATAAATATTAAAGTTTCTAAATAAATAAGTAAATTATATTACTTATTTTCATTTAATAATGCATATTCAACTAATGTTGCAACTAATGCACCTTGTGGTTCACCTTGAACATCTGAAGTACCAGCAACATCACAGTGAATAAAATCAATATCTTTAGTGAATTCTTTTAAGAACATTGCTGCTTGTGATGAATCTGGTCTAACTTTTGAACTTCAGTTAGCTAAGTCAGCAACTTTTGAACACTTGTTACCTTTGTTATAATCTTCGTGTAAAGGCATTCTTCAAACTTTTTCGTTCGCTTCTTTAGAAGCTGCTAAAAAGTCATCTCATTTTGAATCATTTGTTGATCAGATTCCTGTGAAAGTATTTCCTAATGCTGTTAACATTGAACCAGTTAATGTTGCAACATCGATAATTGTTGTTGGTTTTAATTTGTCAGCGGCATAGAAAATTCCATCAGCTAAAACTAATCTTCCTTCAGCATCTGTGTCAACTACTTCAACTCATTTACCTGACATAGATTGGTAAACATTTTCCGGTAATGAAGCATCATTGTTAATTCTGTTATCTGTAATGCACATAACAGCAGAAACATTAACATTGGCTTTTAATTGAGCTAAAGCTTTAACTGCATAAGCCGCAATTACTGAACCAGACATATCATATTTCATGCCTTCCATATGATATCCTTTTGTATTAACTCCACCTGTGTCAAATGTGATACCTTTTCCAACTATAGAAATATGTTCTTTTGATTTTTTGTTTCCTTTATAAGATACAACTACAACTCTTGGTTCATGAACACTTCCTTTATTAACAGACAATAAAAGACCCATATTTAATTGTTCAATTTCTTTTTTAGTTAAAACTGTTAATTCAAGACCTTCAATACCTGAAAAATCATTTGTAATCTCACTAGCTAACATTTCTGAGTTTAAGAAGTTTTCTGGTTTAATTTGAAGATTTCTAACATCATTAATTGCTTTTGCAACTACTTCAATTTTCTTAACTAATTTTGCTGAAACATTTTCGTTTCTCACATACACATAGATGTTTTTGAATTTTTCTTTATCTTCTTCAATTGATTTTTTGAATAATTTCACTTGTCCAAATAATAATTTTGAGTAAATAATTCTGAATGTTTTTAAAACATCATTATTTAAAACAAATGGTTCAACATCAACTTGATAATCCCTATTAACTGAAGTTGCTAAATTCTCAAATAAAGCTGCTAATTCATCAAATGATTGATGTTTTTTATCAATGTAAATGTATGAAACATTTTCGCTTAAGTTATCTGTAATTTTTCCGTTTTTAGTAGCTACATAAGAAGGAAAATCTTTATTTTCATAAGCTGCTTTTAAAACTAAAACATCTTTTTTAAGTTCTTTAATTACTTTAATCATTTTCTATTTCTCCTTACCTTGATTATCTTTTAAATATAAGTTAATTACTGTTGAAGCTGATTGCCTGTAAGCTTTTTTAAGTGGTCCAGCTCCTAATTTTGTTCCACCAAAATATCTAATAACTGCAACTAAAACATTTTGCGTTTTTGTTAGTCTGATTAATTCAAACATAGGCTTACCAGCTGTTCCACTAGGTTCTTTATCATCTGAAAATCCACCTGTTTCAGCACCATTTGAATTTAATAAATAAGCATAACAAATATGTCTTGCATCTTTATATTGTTCTTTAAGATCCTTTAGAATTTGGTTAACTTCTTCTTTTGAAGAAACTGGATATAAATAACCAATAAATTCTGATTTTTTAATAATTAACTCGTTCTTATACATAAATTAAATTAATTATAATTTAATTTAATAAACTAACTAAAATTAATTGCTAAATTAAAACCTAACTACTAGAGTTAGGTAAAAAAATTATTTGTTAGCTTTTTCAACTGCTTGAACAAAATCTTGATTTGATGAATCAGTTACATTTTGTAATGCAGCTAAAACTTCTTTTTTATTTTTTCTATCTAAATCAGGAATAATAACTTCTAAATGTAATCTCAAATCACCTTCCATACCTCTGAAGTGAACTCCTTTTTTAGGAACCTTAATAACTTTTGAGTTTGTGTAGGTTTTCTTCATTTTAATTTTTACATTTCCTCAAGGAGTTGGGACGTCAACTGTGTTTTCTAACATAATATCAATGAATGAAACTGGAAAGTCCATTTCAATATCCATCCCATCTCTTTCATAATATTTATGAGGTAGCACATTAACTGTAATGTATAAGTCTCCTGGTGTTCCACCGTTTTTACCTAAACCACCATATCCAGCAACTTTTAATCTTGTTCCTGAAACTGTCCCTTCCTCTATTTTAATAGAAACAGTTTTTTGGATAGCTGAGTAACCTTCACCACGACACTTTTTACATTTTGAAACAACAACCTTACCTTTTCCATGACATGTTTCACAAACAACCTGTTGAACTTGTTGACCAAAGAAACTATTAACAACTCTTCTTTTGTGTCCTACTCCATTACACGAACTACATGTTTGTAAATCATTTGGATTTTCTGCTCCAGTCCCTGTACAGAACATACACATTTCTCATTTATCTAATTTCTCTTTAATTGTTTTGCCTTTAAGAGCATCCATAAATGAAATGTTTATATTAGTTCTATAATCATCTCCTCTTTGTTGGTATGAACCTTGTGAACTTCTTTGTCTTCTTCCTCCAAATCCACCGAAAATGTTCTCAAAAATATCTTGGAAATCTTCAGAAAATCCTTGTGCACCACCGAATCCACCACCATAGTAGTTTCCACCTCCTGAGTTTGCTCCTGCTCTTCCATTAGCGGCATCGTGTCCGTATTGATCATAAACTTTTCTTTTCTCAGGGTCTGAAAGAATTGAGTAAGCTTCATTTAATTCTTTCATTTTTTCATCAGAAGTTCCATCTTTCAATTTATCTGGATGATATTTTTTAGCTAAACTTCTGTAAGCTGTTTTAACTTCTTGTTCAGTAGCTGTTTTTGAAACACCTAAAATTTCATAATAATCTCTTTTACTCATAGTTTTATTATTTTAGCATAAAACTCTGTTATTTGCTAATATTTAAATGATTAATTATTTGCTTCTTATATTCAATAAAAATAAACTTGTTAATTTCACTGTTTACATCATTGACATAGGCGTAAAAGTCCTGAAATGAATATCATATAGCTTGTAAAACTGAAACATCAAGTCTTTGCGTAATATCGTGATTTTGACAAATAAAACCTAAATTAAAATCAAAAGAAATAAAGTTCTTAATTCTTCCACATCTTTTGCAAGAATTAAATGACAAATCAATACCAAAGTATAGTAATGAGTGTGCATAAAAGTATGTTGAAACTTTAGTTCAAGGTGCATTATTAAAACTATCAAAATGTCTATTGTATTCAGCAAATAAATGATTTCTAGTTCTTATATTCTGAAATAAAAAGTTCAAACTATTAAATAGCTTAATATTATTTAAATTAGTAACATCAAGTAATTTTATTGTGCTTGATTTTTTTAATCTTCCATACTTATTTTGTGTTCTTGAAGCAAAATATTCAATTTCAACAATTGAACCAATTATTAAGTTGCTTCTATTTTTTGAATGTACATTATTTAGACCTCTAGCAACTAAATCTAATCTCCCAAAAGCAGTGAAAAAACTGACAATATGCTCATTGTCTGATATTTCGTGTAAGTTTAAAACTATTGCGTTTTTGATTGTTTCAGCCATAATTTCACCACTTATTAGAGTGTATAAATATTATATATTTATAAAAAATAAATTAGGGTAAAATATATATACTTTATCAAACACGGAGGTTTTGGATGGATACATTGCAAATTAAACAAATGTTCATTGATTCAATTTCTAAAGTTCCAGGTGTAAGATTCTTACACGAACCAACTTTAGATATCAATTGTGAACCTGACACAATTGTCAGATTAAATCCTGAAGAATATTTTGAAAACATTGAGGTTTTATTAACTGAAAATTCACGTGTTGAAATTAAGGCAGCAATTACTGTTTTTGATGGGA
The DNA here is from genome assembly GCF_034863345.1 of Mycoplasma sp. 1232. Taxonomy (NCBI): domain Bacteria; kingdom Bacillati; phylum Mycoplasmatota; class Mollicutes; order Mycoplasmatales; family Mycoplasmataceae; genus Mycoplasma; species Mycoplasma sp. 1232. The sequence goes on along the minus strand of NZ_JAYFFB010000011.1, from coordinate 6,444 downwards.
CACCAATTAAATTCATCATTTCACAAATTTACAAAATTATGGAAATGAAATTAAAATCTAAAAAATTTAAATTCAATAAACTAATTATCATTGTCAAGGGAGTAACCAATGAGTAAAAGTAAGAAAGTAGATAAAAGAAATATCCTGAATGGTTCCGAGTTAGCTAAAGCTTTTTTATCAGGAGCTAAAGCATTAGTTAATGCAAAAAACAAAATCGATGCGTTAAATGTGTTTCCTGTTCCTGATGGAGATACTGGAACAAATATGTCTTCAACAATAGCAGCTGCTATACCTGATTTAGAAAAAGCTCAAAATGAACCAGTATATGCTATTACTAAAAAAGTTTCAACAAATATGATTTATGAAGCTAGAGGAAACTCTGGTGTTATCCTTTCACAAATTTTCAAAGGATTTGCTTTAGGTACAGATGGTAAAGTTGAATTAAATACTCAAGATTTAATCCAAGCTTTTGAGAAAGCGACTGAAATTGCTTACAAATCAGTTTTTAAACCTGTTGAGGGAACAATTCTTACAGTTATTAGAGAAACAACCGAAAATCTTAAAAAAGAATTCGAGGGTAAAGACATTCACTATTCAGTATTCTTTGAAGAAGTTGTTGCATTTGCACGGAAAAGTTGTGATGAAACACCTAACAAACTTAAGAACTTAAGAGAAGTTGGAGTTACTGATAGTGGTGGTGAAGGTCTTTACACAATTTTCTGAGGAATGAACGAAGCTCTTCACGATAGACCAGTTGAACTTAAAGATAATTCTGATGAAGTCACAAACTTTATTGGTGATAGCGAAGTTTATGAAGGAGAATTTGGTTACTGTACAGAAGTTCTTATCGATTTAACTGAACCAGCTAAATTCAAGAAAGCAAACTTTGTTGCAAAACTTGAAAAATTGGCTAACTCGCTTGTTGTTGTTTCTGACGACAATATCCTTAAAGTTCACGGACACACAGTTAAACCTGGTGATATGTTAAACTTTGCTCAACAATATGGTGAATTTATCAAAATCAAATCAGAAAATATGACGCTTCAAGCTAACTATTCAAAAGCTAATGCCGAAAAACTTAAAGAGTCACAATTACAACATAGTGAAGAAAGTAGAACACCTTGTGGAATTATCTCATGCAACTTAGGTTCAGGTATAGTCGCAAGAATGAAAGATTTAGGTTGTGACTTTGTTGTTGAAAGTGGACAAACACAAAACCCATCAGCTCAAGACTTGATAAATGCAGTTAATAATGTAAATTCAGATTCAGTATTTATTCTTACAAACAATTCAAACATCATACTTGTTGCACAACAAGTAGCGCAAGTTATCCAAGACAAAAACGTTATTATTATTCCTACAAAAACACAAATCCAAGGAATAACAGCTATGCTTAATTTCAATCACGAATCTTCAGTCGAAGAGAACGTTGAAATGATGAATGATGCAATTGCTAATGTAACTACTGGTGAAATTACAAAAGCAATTAGAAACACAAAATTAAATGGTGTTCAAATTAAAGATGGTGATTATTTATCTATCATCAATGGAAAAATCACTGCAAGTTCATCAAAACTCTTAGATGCTGCTAAAAAAATAGTTAAAAAAGCAATTACAGAAGACAAAGAATTAGTCACAATTTACTACGGGGATGAAAGCTCACTTGATGAAGCTGAAGAAATTCTTAACTTCATTGAATCAAACTATGATATTGAAGTTGAAATTATTGAAGGTAATCAGCCTACATATCAATTCATCATTGGAGTTGAATAATGAAAGACTATAAATTCAAAATTGCTTTTGACATAAATGGAAATGATAATGGTCCAAGTGCAGCAGTTGAAGCTGCTAGCAAATTTGCTCTTCAATTCCCTGATACACAAATTCAATTAATTGGTGAAATTTCAAATATTGATAAAACAAAACTTCCTGAAAATATCTTACTTATTAAAAACAAAAATGTTCCTAGTGAACCTAAGAACATTAGAAAATCAATGAACGAAGATACATCAATGAATCTTGCAATTAGTAAAGTTATAAACAATGAAGCTAATGCAGTTTTATCAAGTGGAGATAGTGGAGTTTATATATCAACATTAACGCTTAAATTAAAAAGATTACAAAACATTTCTAGGCCGGCATTTATGCCAGTTGCTACATCTATTTTAGGTAGCAAATTGCTATTTTTAGATGTAGGTGCTAACTTAGAAACAAAAGCACAATATTTAGTTGAATGAGCCATGCTTGCTTCATTATTCTATAAAACAATGTTTAAAGTAGCAGAACCTAGAGTTGCATTTATTAACATTGGAACTGAAGATTACAAAGGTCCTACATCAACTAAACAAGCTCACGAATATTTGAAAACATTAAATGATATTAACTATGTTGGATTTGTTGAATCCAGAGAATTATTTAATGGAAACATTGACGTAGCTGTTGTAGATGGTTATGCAGGTAACACAATGCTTAAAAGTTATGAAGGTGCAATTGGTGCATTTTCAAAAGCACTTAAAGGTCAAATATTAACTAAATTAAAATACAAAATTGGTTATTTACTTTTAAAAGGTGCATTTAAAAATGTTGGTAAATCACTTGACTACCGTTCAGTTGGTTCTGCTTGAGTACTTGGTGTTAATGGACTAGCAATTAAAGCTCATGGTTCATCTGATGCAAAAGCTTACTACAATGCATTATTATCAATTCAAGAAGCTCTTGAAAATAACTTATTACAAAAATTCCAAACATTATCAGATTCAATTAAAGTTGATAATTTAGAAAGTGAAGAGTAATATGGTTAATTCACTTAAAAGCTTTTTTGAAATAAATAATATTCAACCAATTAGAACGGACTATTATCTATTAGCAATTACACATTCGTCTTTTAATAGAGATAAAGATGACAACTATGAAAGACTTGAATTTTTAGGAGACTCACTTCTACAATTTGTTAGTTCAAACTACATATTCAGAAAGTATCCTCAATTATCGCAAGGTCACGCAACCAGATTAAGATCAACTGCAGTTAGAACGGAAGCACTTGCTAAAATATCTAACGAATTAGGTCTTTTAAAAATCTTAAGAACTGGGCCTGGAAAAATGCGTGAATCAGTGATTAATTCACCAAAAGTTCAAGCAGACGTATTCGAAGCAATGATAGCAGCTATATTTTTAGATCAAGGATTTGAAAAAGCTTCACAATTCATAATCAAACATATATCTCCTATCATTGACTCGGTGCACAATGACGAAAATAAAGATCCTAAAGGTCAACTACAAGAATACTTTCAAAGTATGACAAAGGAAAGTATCACATATCAAACTGATCAACTCAGTGATAAACGTTTTTTAGCAAAAGCTAAACACGATGGTGTTATTTATGGTGAAGGTGTTGGTTTAAGCAAAAAAGAGGCTGAAACTAATGCTGCTATTGATGCACTACAAAAGCTTAAAGATAAAATTGAGGTGCAATAATGAAATTAGTAAAAATCGAAGCACATGGTTTTAAATCATTTGCTGAACCTGTAATCTTACGTTTTGATGGAGGTGTTGCTGGTATTATCGGACCAAACGGTTCTGGTAAAAGTAACATCAACGATGCTATTAAATGAGTTTTAGGAGAACAAAGTTCTAAAGAACTTCGTGGAGACTCAATGCAAGACGTTATCTTTGCTGGTTCTAAAACAGCTAAACCAATGGACTTTGCAAGAGTTACATTAACTTTTGATAACAAAAACTCAAATAACTCAATTCCTGATGAAGTTGTAACAATCACACGTGAATTGCAACGTGGTAAAGGTGTAAACAACTACTATATGAATGGGCAACCTTGCAGATACAAAGATATTAAAAGTATTGCAATGGAAACAGGTATTGGAAAAAGCTCATTAGCTATTATTTCTCAAGGAACTGTTTCAGACATCGCTGAAGCATCTGACGAAGATAGACGTGGAATTTTCGAAGAAGCTGCTGGAGTTTCTAAATTCAAATTCAAGAAAACTGAATCAGAAAGAATGCTTAAAAGTGCTGAAGATTCAATGAATCAACTTGAACCTAGAATTTCAGAGCTTGAAAAACAACTTGGACCATTAAGAAAACAAGCTGAAAAAGCTTTAATCTACAGAGATAAAGCAGAAGCTCTTAAAAAAGTTGAAATTCCATTCTTAGCTAAAGGAATAAAAGAAAATAAAAGAATTTACGAAGAATTAGACGAAGAACTTCGTGGTGTAGACGAAACAATGCAAAAATACAAAGAAGAAATTGCTAGTTTACAAATCGAAATTAAAAACGCAAAAGTTGAAAAAGAAAAAGCAAGACAACAAGTTGATGAACTTGAAGGAACATACAATGGTATGGCTTCAAGATTAAACTCATTAAACTCAACAATTGATCAACAATTTGCAAAAATTAACTTAATCACAAGTGGACAAGTAACAGTTGATAATGATGAAGCTATCAAATCATATGCAAGCGCAATTAAAAGACTTGAAGCTGAATTACTTTACAACACACATACTTATGGTGAACTTAAAGCTCAATTTGAAGAAACTAGAAAACAAATTGAAGAAGATACAAACTTAGTAAACAATTTAAGAATTGCTAACCAAAACCACAGAGACAACTTAATTTCTGCAAAAACGACTTTACAATCTTTATACAGAACTAAAGAATCTAAATTAAACCTTTTCAAAGGTCCTAAAACAATTATGGAAAACAAAATGTCTTTCAAAGGTGTTAAAGGACTTGTTAGAGATTTAATTAAAGTTAAACCAGAATACATCACAGCTATTGAAACTGTTTTAACTCACGCTGCACAACACATTGTTGTTGATATTCCAAACACAGCTGTTAAGGCAGTTGAATTCCTTAAACAAAACAATGGTGGTAGAGCAACATTTATTCCTCTTACATCTATCCAAGAAAAATTTGTTCGTGACGACTATTTATTAGCAGTTACAGGACACCCTGGATTTGTTGCTCTTGCTTCAGATTTAGTTGATGCAGATCCACAATATTCAGTTTTAGTTAAATTCTTATTAGGGAACGTTGTAGTAGTTGATGACATTAAATCAGCTAATGCAATTTCAAATCTTCTTGAGAAAAAATATATGATTGTAACTCTTGATGGTGACATCATCCGTGTTGGAGGGGTTATCGTTGGAGGGACTGCTCAAGAAAGTGATAACGTCTTAGGTATTGATGAAAAAATTGCTAACCTTGAAAACAAAATCGCTGGTATTGAACCAATGATTAAGAAAAATGAACAACAAATCGAACAATTATCATTTAGACGTAACCAATTAATTCAAAAGAGCAGAAGTACTGAATTAGAAATTCACAACTTAGAAAACTCAATCAAACAAAAACGTGAAGAAGTTACAAACTTAAAAGGAAAAGTTGATGCTTCTTCATTATCACTTGATGATTTTGAAAACTCTGAAACAGTTATTGAAAGAAACAAATTACAAGCAAAACTTATCGTTGTTAAAAATGAGCTTGCTGTTGCTAAAAACTTATATCAATCTTGAGATGAAGCATTATCGCTTTACAACACTAAATTATCAGATGCTCAAGATTCTCAAAATGCCTTAAACAAAGGTTACAGCAGCAAAATGATTAACAAATCTGAATCATTCAAGATTTTCACTGAATATACAAACAGATTAGCTAACGTTTACCATATGACAGTTGAATACGCTGATCAAAACTTTGTTTTAGAAATTTCTTATGAAAAAGCAAAAGAATTTGTTGAAGAATTAAGACAACAAATTGCTGAACTTGGAAATGTTAACTTAGAATCTATCGAACAACTTGAAGAAGTTGAAAACAGATATGACACATTAGTAGCTAACAGAGATGAATTAGTTCAAACAAGAGACACTTTATACCAAGCTATCGCTGAACTTGACAAAATCATTGTTACAAGACTTACAAATGTTGTTCACGATGTTAACCAAGAATTCAACAACGTATTCAAATCTATGTTCGGTGGAGGAGCTGCTGAAGTTAGATTCGTTGAACCTAATAATATTTTAGAATCAGGAATCAGCATCTTTGCTCAACCTCCTGGAAAAAGTGTTAAAAACCTTAAATTATTCTCAGGAGGAGAAAAAGCGCTTATTGCTATCTCATTATTATTCGCCATCTTAAGAGCTAGACCTCTTCCATTATGTATTCTTGATGAGGTTGAAGCTGCGCTTGATGAAGCTAACGTTGTTAGATATGCAGAATACTTACAAGAACTTAAGAAACAAACTCAATTCATTGTTATCACACACAGAACAGGAACAATGCAAAGAGTTGACTCATTATTTGCTGCAACAATGCAAACACGTGGAATTACAAGTTTCTTCAGTATTCACTTAAAAGATGTTGAAAAATACATTACTGAAGAAGCTAACTAATTCAATTTGATAGTTGACTATCACAAGAAATTGTGGTAGT
>NZ_JAYFFB010000010.1:0-15091 GCF_034863345.1 Mycoplasma sp. 1232 | reverse complement strand
TCACAGGTTTTTGCTTGTGATTTTTTTTACAAGAAAAAAGAAAAAACCATATCAAAGATATGGTTTTGGTTTAGGGTGTCAATTTTTTTATCTAGTAGTATTTTGGATATAAAAATCACAAGCGTAAAAGCTTGTGAAGGTGTGAATAGTTATAGTTTTGTTTCATCATTTTCTAGATACATTTTAGTGAATAATTCAATGTATTGATTTGTTTTTTCATCAATATTCTTAAGTGACTTATGTATGTTTTCATTAACTGATTCTTTTGAGTTATTTTTATCAACTTGATTAATTCACTTTGTTGTTCATTCAGAGCTATTTAAAATGCATTTACCATTAACATCTGTATAACCGTGTTCTGTGTAATTATTGTCATTTTGTGATCTATAAGTTATATTTGCATCATTGCTTTTTTTCCTATTTTCACTCTCTTCTAGTAATGATAAATTACCCATCTTAAAAATATAAGCTTTAACTTCATCTCATTTTGCAGCTTCTAATTTGTTTTGAATTTTAGATTCCTTTGCTATATTGTGTTCTAAATCGCAAGAATCTAAAAATTGATTTCAATCAAGAGATTGATTCAATTTCATATTAGGAAGCATTGACATATTGTTTTTTAAATAGTAATTAACTCTTGCTAGAAAAATTTTAATGTATATATTTTTGCTATTGCCACTATCATCTGTGCTTGAAAATTTGCTACTTATGATTGATTTCAAGTTATTCAATCTAATATCGTCTATATAGAAGAATTTGTTATTTCTAATAACATTTTTAAACCTCTTAGAATAATCTATAGTTTTTGCTTGATTTAAATTTATGTTAAGAAGAAGTGATTTGAACACTTCAGTCATTGATTGCCCCTTGAAATCAAGTAATTTTCAAACTAAAATAGATTTTTCTAAATATAGAAGATAATTTTTTATTATATTTTCCTTGATTATGTTATTCGATTTGTCATCATTTTTTCTAGCGCAAAAGTAATTATTGTTTTCTAGAATATCTCAAAGTATTGATTTTGTAACATCCAATTTACAAATTCTCAACATGAATTTAAATAATGAATTTTCTTCTTTAAATCCTGTTAATTCTTTAACGTTTTGGAAGTATGGCAATGTCCTATTTTCTTCAGGTAACGTTAAATAGATAAAAATTGCAAAGTATTTATAAAATGCTTGAAGAACTTTTTCAATATTATTTTTTGAATGACATAGATAATCAAATACAAATTGAAGCTTTTGTTGATTGATTCTATCCTTTTTATTATTATTTTTATGAATTGATTCAATCTTTTCGGCATTATCATCAAAATAACTACATTCTTGGTTTGATTTAATGAGACAACGGTTGTTTTCACATTTTAAACTTCTAAGATTCACAATTCTAAAGTATATATGTTCAGTAAAATCGTTAAAATGATCATTGAATTTATCTATTTTCTTATTATCTTTGTCTTCTGATTTCGTAGGAATATATTTGTCAAAAAGTTTTTTTCTTATATCATCAATTACAACAGACTCATCTTTAAATTCATTTGTGAGAAATGAAGAATCTTTAGATTTTAAGTCTATGAGTTTGTAATAGACAAAGTTTATAAATAATTCGAAATTAGTTAATTGCACACCTGTAGAGTTAAGTGTTTCAAATAATTCTTCAGGATTAATTTTATCAACAATAGTGACCGTAAGATATGAGCTATCTAAAAATCTGGTCGCAAAATCATTAAGCTTAGATAAATTTAAATCACCATGAATATCAAGCGCATAAGCTATAATGTAATTCTCGATTTCTCTAAAAATGTTATCATCAACCTTGTTAATTAGTTGTCCTATATTCTTCAAATGTTCATAATTGTTTGAACTTTCATAAACAGATAAATGAGGTTTGTTACGATGGTGTTTAATCAAATTATATGCGTGTCAAAATATGAATGACAATCCTTTGTATTTATTTAGCGCTTCAGTTAATTGCTCGCTTCATTCGTTTTTTGGGCGTGATGGATCAATTTTGAAATACATTTGACCCATTGTTACTTTTCATAAACATAAAACAATAATTGAAATAGTTAATGTTCTTTGTTGACCGTCTAAAAGTGAGTATTCGTTATCTTGTAGTTTATAGAAAATAACGTTGTTTAAATAGTAATTTTTATTTGAGTGAGTACTAAATAATCTATCAAGTAACTCTTTAATATTGTCGAATTTTCAAACATACTCTCTTTGATAAGGAGGTAATTCAAATTTTATTGTTTCGAGAAGCATTTGAACATAATCTCTTATTGATGCTAATTTTGAATAAGAGGTTTTTAATTGTTCGGTTTCATTGTTTGTAACTAGATTTTGAAATTTCTCTACTAAAGATGTATTGATTTTTTCGATTAATGTATCTAAACTTTCCTTATTTTCATTAATTTTAACTTCATTTTGTCTAATCTTATCGATGAATTGTGTATATGGAAAGTTGAATTCAATTGATGGACTTTTAGCAATATTTGAAATAAAGTTTTTTAATGCATCAAAAAGTTCATTTGACTCATTTTCCGAAAGAAATTCTGAGTAATTAGGTATATAAAAATAATAAAGTCTATTATCAAATTTTTCATTTTCAGAATCTGAATTAACAAATTTCATATATTGATATTGAGAGAATACAAAAGTAAGTCAAAAGTCTTGTTCTGAATCATTGAAATCGACAAATTCAGTTTCCATAAGTTCGTTTTTGATAAATTCATTTAGTATCTTAAGTGAAATTTTATGAAGTTCAGTGATTTCATCTTTAAGTTTTTTAAAATCTAAAGTGACTTCATAATATTTTGATCTATCATTTAATAATTGAATATTAAATTCCTTTTTGAAAAGAAAATATACAATTCTTAAATATTGGTCAATTGTACTATTAGAGACATTTGATAATTTACTTTTTGATCTGTACAATGTAAATTCAATATCATTAACATTTATTTTATTTCTTTCAGGATATATTTTAAAGTTTAATTTGTTTTTACTTACGCTTTCATAATCTAAATTATTACAAATCTCATTAACACTGTCTTTTAATTGATCAAGATAGCGAGTCATCGCTGTACCGATTTTTCAGAATTTAACTTTAATTTTATCTTCCATTACGACCTTCTTTTTTATCTTTATCAATGTAGTTAACAATTTGATTAACCATATCAATTATTAATTGATGTGGAATTTTGCTTCTTTGAGCATAAGAACCATGTGACATATGTTTGCTTTTTTCAGCTCTCTTTTCTGACTTAGAAATTAAATGTAACTTAATGTTTGATTTAAATATTGTGGGCTTTAAAGAGAATCTACTATCATATGCTGAATAAGTTGATTTATTTTCAAATCCCATAAAATCTCAGTGATTTTTTTGAAATTCTCAAGTCTTTGATGTAGCAGGGTTTTCGACAACCCAAACTTTTGGTTTGAATTTTCTAATTATTTCAATTGTTCCACCAACAGTTGCTTCACCTAAAATTCTTCCTCTTTCTTTTTGTTCAAAGTATCTTCTTTTAACCGGATGGCAAGTTTTGTTGTATTCATCATAAAATCTTGAATTTTTAACAACTCAGTTTCCGTTGCTATCGATTTTTCTAAACATTTTCCCATTACAATCTGCTCCAGATCAGCTTTCGCAAGGTGGAGATGCTAATATTATGTCTGGTGTAGGCAATTGTTTTAATTGAGAAATTAAATTAAAGTTTGTAATAGATAAATCAATTCTATGATAGAAGTATTTACCGCTTTTTGGAAATGATATGTCGTTAATTCCGACACTATGAACTTCTAAATCATATTTTTCGTTATTTCAATGTTCCTTAATTGCATTTTTATATGAACTTTCTGCATCATCATATAGAGCTCAAATAACTAATTTTTTCAATACTTTCTCCATAATAAGTTGATTATATATATATATATATCGGAAACATCTTTTACATCTATATATGAATAGAAAAAGTAAAAAATGATATTGAAAATTTATGTATTTTACTTACTTTTATAAAAATTAATGAAATAGAGTAAATGTTTCAAAAGTATAAAAAAACGCAAGCATTTAGCTTGCGAGTTAGTATTAATTTTCAAATTCAAATTGGGATGTATATAGTTGATGGTAGAAACCTTTTTTGTCTAATAACTCTTTGTGAGTTCCTTTTTCAATAATAAGTCCATTATTAACAACTATAATAACATCAGCATTTTTAATTGTGCTTAAACGGTGGGCAATAACAAATGTTGTTTTATTTTTCATTAACTCTCACATAGCTTTTTGAACGATTTGTTCTGTTGCTGAATCAATGTTTGATGTGGCCTCATCTAAAATAAGTAAGTTTTTATTTGAAAGAATTGCTCTAGTCAATGAAAGAAGTTGTCTTTGACCTTGTGATAAGTTAGCACCATTGTTTTCGATCATTGTTTCATAACCTTGAGGCATATTCATAATAAAATGATGGGCATGTGTCATTTCAGCAGCTTGAATGATTTGTTCATCAGTTGCATTTGGATTCGTCATTTTAAGGTTATCTTTAATTGATTCATTAAATAAGAATGAATCTTGAAGCACAATTGTCATATGATCTCTTAATTTATCTGTTTTGATGTTTCTAAGTTCATTTCCATCAATTTTAATCGAACCTTTAGTGTAATCATAATATTTAGATAAAAGAGAAATGATTGTAGTTTTACCAGCGCCAGTTGGACCAACAATCGCAACAACTTGACCTGGTTTAATATCGAATGAAGCTGCTTTTAGTTGATATTCTAACTTATCCGGATTGTATTTGAAATATACATTATCAAATTGAACGTGTCCTTTAATAGAGTTAATATCAATTGTTTGATTTAATGTATCAGGTTCAACAAATTCTAAAAGTTTGAAAATTCTTGATGAAGATGCAATTCCAATTTGCGCATTAAATGCGCTTGATAAGATGTTTTGGAATGGTCCCATAAAGTTTCAGTTAAGGGAAATAAATAAGATAATAAATGCAGGTGTTGCATTTCCGTTTTGGTCAACTCCAAGTCCGATTAAGTTTCAAACATGTATTTGTTTGAAATAAAAGATTGCAGCAAGACCTGAGATAAGTAAGATAACAAAGTTTGCTATAAGTGTATATCAGATATCAAATGATTTAGCAATTACATCACCTTTGTAAGCGCTTTTTCTAATATCGTATGTGATTTTTTCAAGTTCACTATAAACATATGCTTGTCTATCAAATGAGTTAGTTACTTTTGTATTTGTTAACATTTCTTCAACAAAAGCGTTAAGTCTCCCGAATGAGTTTTGCACTTTAACAAAGTAAGGTTGTGATTTTTTAATTAGTAAGAAAACTAATCCAAATAAAATCAGTGTAACAGGCAAAACAATCAATGTAAGAAGTGATGAAACTAACATAAGTACAATGATTGTTATACAAATGTTGAATATACTTGTTACAACTTGCGTCATCATTTGGAATAACGAGTTAGCTGTATTGTTAACATCAACAATTAAAGTTGATATCAAGTCTCCTGTTTTGTTTTTATCATAAAAACTAACAGGCATTTTTAATATCTTTTCAAGCAGTTCTTTTCTAAGTGTTGCACCAGCTTCAAAAGACAGTTTGATATATAACCTTTGTTCTACATATCTACAAATACCGTACAAGATAAATGTAAGCGTAAGTGCAGATAGCATTAATATAAAGTTGGTTAAATTAAATTTATCAGGGTAAGTTATTTGTGAATTAAGATAAGGTTCAAAGAAGATTTGTACGATTATTCCAATTAAGAAACTACCAATGATATAGAAAATAGAGTTGAGTAATGAAAATAAAAGAGCAACAAATAATATTTTTTTACTTCTACAAAAGTACGAAAGTAATTGTTTAAGTGTTTTAAAAACTTTAACTTGCTCATTAGCTTGTAAATCTTGAGCTATTTCTTTTTGTTCTTCTCTTAAATCAGACATATTTTCTTCTCCTTTCTATTGATCTAATTGGTTAGTTGCTACATCTTTATATCATTGACAAGATTTAAGTAATTGTTTGTGAGTTCCTTGGTCAAGAATTTTTCCATCTTCAAGAACTAAAATATTATCAGCGTGCTTGATTGAGTTAATTTTCTGAGAAATAATAATTGTTGTGCAAGAGTAATTTTCTTTAATATTTTTAATAAGTTGCTTTGTGGTTAAGTTATCAAGAGCAGAAGTTGAGTCATCTAAAATTAAGATTTTAGGGTCAATAATTAAACTTCTTGCAATTGAGATTCTTTGCTTTTGACCACCACTTAAGTTTTTACCTTTTTGTTCGACTTTGTGATTTTCACTATCCTCAAATGTCTGAATAAAGTTTCTTGCACAAGATGCTACAAGAGCTTTTTGGAGTTCTTCATTAGTTGCATCGGGTTTAGCGAATAAAACGTTTGATTTAATTGTCCCTGAATATAAAAGCGCATCTTGGTAAACAATAGCTACGTTCTTGTGTAAGTTATGTGTGTTGATGTCTCTGACTTCAATACCATTAATTAAGATATTTCCGTTTTCTTGAATGTATTTCATATTGTTAACAAGTAAGTTAACAATTGTACTTTTACCTGAACCAGTTGGTCCAATAATTCCTAAAGTTTTACCACCTGGAATTTTGAAGTTAATGTTTTTAATTGCATAATCTTCAGCTGTATCAAAGTATTTGAAGTTAACATTTTTAAATTCAACCGAATAATCAGTTACATCATTAGTTTGTGAAATTATTTTTCCATTTGGAACAAATAAATCATCATATTTAGCATCTAAAACTTGAACTATTCTACCTGAACTAATTTTTGCTCTAAACATAGAACCTAAGAATTGTGAGAATAAAATAATTCCACCAGCTATAACAAATTCATATTCAATGAACACATTAATCTTTGCGATAAACTCACCATTAATGCTTGGGTTTTGGTCTAATTTAACTTTTCCTATTGCGTAAATTAAGACAACAATAAAGTTAACAATTCCAAAGAACGCAGGTGTTCCAATTGCAAAGAATTTGAAAATATTCTTTTCAGTTTTTACTCATTGATTATTAGCGTGATTGAATTTTCTTTTTTGTTGTTCTTGTAAATTATTTGCTTTTATAAATCTAGCACCATTTACAGTTTCGTCAACTTCTTTTGTAATTGCATCAAGATTTTTTCTATTTTGTTTAAGTTTGGGGTTTACCTTAATGAATATAAATACCATAACAAAAAGAAGTAAAGGTATAACAGCTAAAATCGAGTAAGTGAATTCTAAATCTGTTGCAAAAGCAAATACTAATCCAACAATAATAAATAATGGCGCTTTAACAAGTGATGTCGATGCACCGACTAAGAAATCTCAAAAGACAGCAACATCATCATTAATTCTTGTTATTAAACTTTCGGTTGTTAAATTAGAAATATCTTTAAGACTAAGTTTTTGATATTTAGCAAATAAAGCATTTCTATAAAAGTTCGAAGCTCTCTCGCCGGCTCCAATGATTATCATAGTTGAAGCTATAGCAGTTATTGCTGTAAGTGCAAGTAATACTAATATTGAAATTAATAAGAATACAAATGCATTAGTTCAGCTTGAGGATTCATACAATTGTAAGTTCTTAAAAATTGTAATCGTGTATATTTCTTGACTACCTTTTGTAAGTAAAGGTAAGAATTGACTAAGCACAATTGGCAAAATCATTGTGCAAGCAACATTTAAAATAACAATGATGATACCAATAAAAAATCTCATTTTAATGTTAAATGGCAAAATTTTGAACATCTTGTACATAACTTACTCCTTTCATTAATTTGTGCTATATATAATGCATACATTATATATATTTTTAATTTTTATATCTTCAATTATTTATAAGGGTCAAAAAAGGTATAAAAAAAATGGCGATCACGAGAGGATTCGAACCTCCGACCACAAGCTTAGAAGGCTCGTGCTCTATCCAGCTGAGCTACGCGACCACGCTAAAACTATTTTACATTATTTTTGTTAATTCAAAGAATAAAAATTTAATTTTATTTATTGAGCCACTTGCATAGTTAATAGTAATATAATTTTAATTATAAACAAAATTATGGAGGAAAAATGCAATTTACAAAAGAACAATACTTGCAACAATGAAACGATGAAATTGATAAAAAATCAAGCAACGTTTTAAATGAAAATCAAAAGAAATTGATTAAGACAATTATTGAATCAATTTCAGAAAATAATATTGAGTTGGTGGAGCCGATTATTCAATTTTTATTATCAAGAGTAAAAACAGGATTCACATTTGATGCGGCACCACAGATAGACAATAAGAAGATTTCTTACTTAGAAATAGATACAAAAAGAAGTTTTAATGTTGATGAAACTAAAACAAACTTTAACTCTTTAATCATTGGAGATAACATTGATGGATTAAAGAACTTAATGCTCTCAGAGAGAGAGAGAGAGAGACGGTTTAGACCATAACTTCGATGTTGTCTATATTGACCCTCCATACAATACGGATGCAACAAAAGAAGATGGGAATGGTTATTCAACGAGTTCAAAATTTATTTACAATGATAAATTTTCACGTTCTGGTTGATTAAATTTAATGAATGACAGACTTAAAATAGCAAAAGATCTCATTAAAGATGATGGGATGATTTTTGTGTCGATTGACGACAATGAACAAGCATATTTAAAAGTTTTAATGGATGAAATATTTGGTGAAAGTAATTTTATTACAACATTTAAATATGTTAAAAACCCAGGTGGAGATAGTGATAATAAATTTATAGCCAATACAACAGAGTACGTTCATGCATATGCAAAAATGAAAGATAGGTTATTATTAACAAACGATGAACAAAATATAGAAGTTTCACAATGATCATTTAATGAAAAATGAAATAGATACGAGCGAAAAGGTTCTAACCTGCAAAAAGGTGGAAATGAAGAGTTTTTATATCAAAGACCAAATATGGGGTATGTAATTTATTACAATAAAAAGACTAAAGATATTAAAACTTCAAGTAATTACAAAAAAGACAATATTGCTAGTGGTTCAAAATTTGAAGATGTTTACTCTTTAGATAATGACCTTATTAATCAAGGGTATTCAGCTATTCTTCCTACAATTAGAAAAGGGGAATTAGGTAGATGAAGAATTAAAGAAGAAACATTTCATGATAGATGGGAAAAAGATCTCTTTGTTATTCAAAAAACGAAAAATGGATATCAAATTTTTGAATATGAGACTGTCAATATTGATGGTGTTAAAAATACTAAACCAAAAGATTTAATTCAATTTGCTAATAATGCACAAGGAACAAAGGAATTAAAAGCTATTTTTAGTGATCTTAATAAAGTTCCATTCAATTATCCTAAACCAACAAGTTTAATAGAGTATTTAATTAAATTGCATCCTAATAAAAATGCGCGTATACTAGATTTTTTTGCTGGTTCAGGCACTACCGGTCATGCTGTCTTAGAACTTAATAGACAAGATGGTGGAGATAGAACTTATACATTAATAACAAATAATGAGAACAATATTGCAGACACCATAACATATGAGCGTCTATATAGAATAAACTATGGCGAAGGAACTCAAAAAGAAACTTTTGATTGACTTAAAAAGAATAAACCATACGGAAAAGATTTGAATATTTTTGAGATTAAATACGAAAATATAGATTTCAAAAAAGAAAATAGAGTTGATTTTATTTTGAAGAAAATAAAAGAAGAAATTCAGTACTTTACAAAAACATCTAAACCAATAAATGAAGATGAAATTTTAAATTTAATTAGACAACTATATGTAATTAAAAAGGATTAATATGAAATTAACATCAACACAACAAAACGCTGTTAACCAAGTTGTGACAATTTATCAAGAGCAAAATTCTAAAAATGCTTTATTATGTGCACCAACAGGTTCTGGAAAAACATTTATGGTTGCTAATATTATTGACAACATTGTCAAAATTCAAGAAAATAAAAATGAGAAAGTAATATTTATTTTCGCAACTATTTCAACCGCTGAATTGCCAAGACAGTTGGAAAACAAATTTAGAGAATATAAATATTTCTTAACAAATGATTTTCCAGTTGAATATTATGAATCTCCATCTAATAGTCAAAAAGATACCAAAGATTCTGAAATTTTTATCAATTTTGTAAACAACAAAGTATATATTGTAGGAACTCAAACTTTTGGAAAAAACAGAATAATGTCTGAAAGGGGAATTTTCAAAGACTTTCTGCAAGAAGCACGAGATAAATATGGGGCAAAAATTGTATTTATACGTGATGAAGCACATATTGGTATGTCAAGTAAGACTAATAATGAATTCGAAAGATCATTGAATGAAATTGTCGCAAACTACGTAGACTTTACTCTAACAATGACAGCCACACCTAAATATGAGCAATATAATTCTGATATTCAGGTAGTCAGAGTGCGAAGTGAAGAAATTGAAAATGATATAAATGTAAGTTTATTAAAAACTAATTTAATAACACCAACATTTAATGAAGATGTAGATAACATAGGTATTTTAGAAGAAGCTTGCAAAATATTCGTTAATGAAATTCAACCAAAATACAATGATCCAACAAACAAAAATCATTTGGCAAAAGTTAGACCAGCAATGCTTATCCAAGTTGATAACAAGCCGAAAGATGCAGAAAAAGCAAAATTATGAGATGAAGCTTATGAAAATATTATTAAAGTAACTAAAAAATATGGATTAAAAGTAGCTACATATTTTGCAGATAAGAAAGATGGTGAAAGATCAGACTTAATGGGTGAAAAAATCACATTAAATAATCTTTCTAAAAGTAATTCTTTATACGATGTAATTATTTTCAAAATAGGACCAACTGTCGGGTGAGATATCCCTAGAGCTTGTATGTTAGTTCAATTAAGAAATATTAGTTCTGAAAGTTTGGAGATTCAGACAATTGGAAGAATTAAAAGAAACCCTGTTCCTGAAATAGGGAAAATTGATGGTGATTGAATTGGTAAATATTACTGAATCGTTTCTTTTAAGGATGTAAAAACACTTGACAATTATTATTCATATGTCTTAAAGAATCAATACAAGGAAGAAAGGTTTTATTCAGGTGAATTACGGATAATCACAAATGAAAAAAAAGAAAAAGAATTCCTTAAAGATAAATATGATGATGAAATTAACGAATTTTTAGACAATTTTAAATGAGATAAATATTTAAAGCAATTTTATGATTATGTTGATAATTGTGAAAAATTAATTCAAGATTCAGATAAAAACTCTAAAGATGTGTTAAATATTAAAAGTTATATAAATAACCAAATTGATTTAAGAAAATATATTTTTAATATAAAAAATAAAAAGTTTAAGAATCTATTAAATGAAAATTTAATACACAAACTCCAAACTATAAAAGAAAAACTAAATTTTAAATACAGTGATGATATGTTCTACTATTTTGTTTTTAATCCTTACTGATTTAATGTTTCAGACAAATTTTATATTCAAAATATTCAATTGTCATTAATGCAAATATATAAAAATAACTTAAAACCTTTGTCTAAAAATGCTTATGTTTTAAAAGAAGGAATTACGCTTCCTGAACAATATAGAATTTTAAAAGCATTAAATGATACAAAGAATAAAATAGAAACAAAAAAAATTAGAGCAATAGTAAGTGATCGTCCAGAACTTAAAAATGCTTATCAAATACTAGATAGAAATGAGAATAAAGATTATAAAGATTTGGAAGATGGCGATGAAATAATTTATTTAGATTCAAAACCTGAGCAGAATGTTGTAAAAGAACTAATTAAATTAATTGATGTTCGAGAGAACTTAAATGTTAAAATCTGAACAAAACTACCGGTAGCAGGAAAAGTTGGTTTTGAATACGCAAAGTATGATGATGGGATAACAGAAATTCATCAATCAAAACCTGACTTTATTTTAAAAATTGATAATCATCAAATTTTTATTGAAATTAAACATTTAACAAATGACCCAAGAGAAGACAAGACGAAAGCTATTCAAGAAGCATATTCAAATTACCCATTTACAATCGGTGAAAATCACAGACTATACAAAGATGATTTAACAATGATAGTTTTAAGAGTCGGTGATAGCAAAAAAATGTTTGAAGGTCAAGAAAACTTTGCTTCAAAAATTAAATGTCAAATATCAGGAGCAAGTTCAATTAAGAAAATAAATGACTATATTGAAAAAAATAAAACTAATGATGACTTAAGACTCAAAAATGTTCTGGATTTTCTTATAAGCGATAAATTTGCTGATTAAATTAACTTTTAATTCAGAATTAAGAAAGACAAAAATCTAATTGTCTTTCTTATTTTGTATAATAAAAACCATGAAAATAAAAACTTTAAAAACAACAAGACAAAAAATATCATTCTTTTTAGCAATTGGTATTGTATTTGTTGTCATATTAGCGACGCTAATAAGCTGACATTTAACTTCAACAAAAATTTCACAAGAATTGGCAAAACTATCAAATGAAGCTAAATCTGAAATTTTAAATACATCAAGTATTCACGGTTACAAAATGCTTCAATCATTTTGAAGAGTTAATTTAACATTCACGTGACTTAGTAATACATTTTTAGCAATATCTGCAGTTATATTTGCTTTAAAAATGAAAAATCATAAAGCACAACAAACTTTCTTCTTGTCAATTATTTACATTTCAATTACATTCTTAATATATTGAACATTAATCTTTGTACCTGAATTAAAAGAATTTAAACCACTTTACTTTTTTAACACATTCATAATTCACGCAGTGTCACCAATTTTAGGATTTGTGATTTTAATCATAAATCGTAAAGAAATTCAAATTTCAAAGAAAACTATTTATTTAAGTATTATAACAATGTTAGGTTACTACTTCTTTGCTTTAATCACATTCTTCATGTCAACACCAATTTATGATCAATTTAAAGATGTTGAGCTTAAGAATGGAAATAGATTGACAAAAGAACTTGATATGACTATATATGGTTTCATAAACTTCCGTGAACCTTTATTTTATAAAGGTGGAAACGTAGCAATTGTGTGTCTGTTAAACTTTGTTATTTTTGGAGTCGGATTTGTTTTAACTCCATCAATTGGTTATTTATGAGTGAAAGCATTGAGAATTAAATTTGCAAGTAAAACAACTGACAAAGTAGATTGAATTAGACGTTAACAGTATCTGAAACATCACAAATTTATATGTGGTGTTTTTATTTTTGAGACTTGCATTAAGTGGCAAAAGAAAAAAATAGAGAACATTTTATTGTTCTCAATTTTTGATATTAAGTTTATAAATTTTTATATTAATATTGTTTTTTGGCAATGGCTATAATTGAACCGATGAAAGAAAGAAGTATTAAAAGTGGTGGTAAACATACACCAATAATATATAAGATCATCGTAGCTTTATTACATTGAGAGATTCTAACTGCACCCACAATGCATGTAATAAATAGAGCAAACCCTAATCCAAGAGCAGGCATAAGACTTATGATGGTAACAACTACGCTAATGATTGCTACCGTGTCTCTATCTGTAGTAACTTTGCTTAACATTACGGGAGTTAAAGAAGCTACTATAAAATATATTGAAGCAAATACCATTGTTAAAATTGATAAAACTAATATTGGAACTGATAAAAATTTCTTTTGCATATTGAAGTAATCCTTTTTATAAAGTTTGCTTAAATCAAAACTTTTAGATTCAGAAGGAGTAAAACTAATTTTTTATTATTGAACTACTTAAAATATTGAACTAAATTACATGAATCTATCTTTAAATTATAATAAATATTGAATTTAATAATCATAGACAAGTGAAAGAAA
The DNA here is from genome assembly GCF_034863345.1 of Mycoplasma sp. 1232. Classification (NCBI taxonomy): domain Bacteria; kingdom Bacillati; phylum Mycoplasmatota; class Mollicutes; order Mycoplasmatales; family Mycoplasmataceae; genus Mycoplasma; species Mycoplasma sp. 1232. The sequence continues at coordinate 1,233 of NZ_JAYFFB010000010.1, read as the reverse complement.
TCAGTGATTATTGTATGCTAGAAGTTACTTTTTGAAACATTACATTATGCAATTTATAATGAAGTTGTTATTTTTAATTACTGTTATTTTTAGATAGCACTATCATTATAAAATGAATCAATGAAATATTAACAAAGATAAATGGTAATTTACTGTAAGTAATAAAATGGAAAAATCTTGGTATTATGATACATATTAGGATATTATTTTTTAATAGTTTTATTCCTCCTACTTATTCTAAAAAAACCGCAAAGAAAAAGTTAAAAAAATTTGAAGTTGACGAGTAAAATGTGAAAAATTTACATTTTTTGCTATTAAATTACGCCAATTTTAATCAATTCCTTAGTTTTTAATTTTGGATTTTCTAACTTTGAAAACAGTTAGATTAAAAAATAGAGAACTTTTGTATTATTCTCTATTTTTATATTTGATTTTATAAATTTAATATTAGTATAATTTTTTGTAAATAGCCATACTTGCTGCAATTATAGTACAAATTGGGAAGAAAAATCCAACGATATATAAAACCATAATTGTTGTATTTTCGCTCTTAATTCTAATAGTAGCAATGATTTGCATAATAAATACAGCTAAACTAATTCCGCTCATTAAAAGTGAAACAAGAATCGTACCTACACCGGCACCAACAACTCCAGCAGTGGCTGCATCAGCACCAACACTAGTTGCTGCACCTGCGGCTACTGCTGCTGCTGCAGCTAATCCGATTAAAACAAAGATTAAAATGTTATTTAAAATTGATAATACTAATATAGGTAATGACAAAAATTTCTTTTGCATATTTATTTTTAATCCTTTTGTGTAATTTTTAAATTTAAATATTGACATTTAGAAAGAATGAAAATATTTTAGCTCAATTGATTGCTTGTGAAACTTAGAAAAATATTTATATTCAATTAGTTAAGATTAACTTTAATAACTAATAATTGATAGATTAATTAATCAGATGGGAGTTAAATGAAAATCAGTTTTTTTAAATCTAAACAAAATGAATAATTGAGTTGTGGAGAATGGAATGTTATATTCTTGTGTATTTTTTGGTCTTATGAACTAAATAATTTCACCCTTTCTAACCCTTATTCTAAAAAAAAAAAAAAAAGAAAAACAAAAACATAAAAAACTGCAATTTAGTGTGAAAAATTTACATATTTAATTGTAATTTAGATAAATTTTGAAATAAAAAAACATCAAGCATAAGCTTGATGAGTTGAATAA
>NZ_JAYFFB010000009.1:0-25195 GCF_034863345.1 Mycoplasma sp. 1232 | reverse complement strand
CAATTTGATAGTTGACTATCACAAGAAATTGTGGTAGTTTTTTGTTTATCTAAATTTCTGAAAAATAAGCAAAATAACGAAATTTTGCACTTTTATGACCCTATTTTTTTTTTTTTTTTGCTTTTAGGACTTGCTGACTATGGTTTCCGTGAAACGCGAAACTTGACATATTACTTTAAAAGTTGTATTATTTAATTATGAAACAAAAAAGATTAATAAAAAATTTAAAAAATTTATTTATATTATCAAGCGCACCTTTAACTGCTCTTGTTGCAACCAGCGCAGGTTGTGCAGCAGCACCAAGCTATACAAAAAATCCATTAGCAAAGGTTAATGTTACATATAATGTTGTTAATAGTTATGTAAAACCATCTGTTATAAACACAGAAAATCTCAGTCAATATGTAACTATTAATCCATCAACAGATGAGCTTGTAATTTATAAAACTATTTCAGTTTCACAAACTGACGATGATAAAGGAACATTAAAAATCACTGTTTTACTTGAATCAAAAGAAGATAGTAAACTTACATATTCAAAAGAAATTTTAATTAAAGGTTTTCTTAAAAATATTAAAGCTCAGCCACTTAATCCAAGATATCAACAATTCTTCAACGAGATTGTTGATTCAGCTGAAAACTCAGTTCCAACTGTGTTTATGTCTAGAAATGCGGCTCAATATTTCAACTCTGCATTTATGTTAATGTTAGGTGAATTAAACTACAAAAATAGAAATCAAGATTCACTTAATGATGTACTATTTTTAATAGACAATTCAGTTTATGATAAGTCAAACACAGGAACCCAAAGATTTAATTTTGACTATTTATTGCAAAAATATGGAGACGTTTTACAAACACCAGGTCAATACAACATTGGTAATGGTAAATTAATGGTTGCATCACAATTAAAAGATATGAATCCATCATTAAACGATAATGCTAACAAAAAATACGACGTATTTCCGAGAACATTAAATGAATTATTAACTTACCTAAAACCATATAAAGATGCAGGTGTAAATAAATTCGACTTCTACATTCCGGACATTTCATTCCCATCATTACCAGCAGAAGTTAGAAATTACGTTCTAGAACACGCTAATAAAATAGTACTTTTATCAGATGGAAATGCACAACCTTATAAATTTGTTGAGGCTTCATATCAAAGTTGAGCTAACAGAACTTCAAACAATCTTTCAAAAGATGAAATCGCAGCTTCATTTAAAGAAATGCAAAGAACTCAAAAACAAACAATTGACTATAGATACTACTTCCAATTAACTGACAAAGTTAAACTTTACAACTTTGATGGTTCATACATTGAATATTTCAACAAGCAACTTAGAGCTTTAGACAAGGCTAATTTATCATTATCAATTAAAGATTACCCAACTGATTATTCACAAATTTTCAAAAATGATAAATTAGAAATGGAAAAAGCAATTACTGAATATGAAAAACTAAATAGATTAGAGGTTCGTAATGCTCTTGACTTTGTAATTCACGGAAAAGAACATTATGATTCATCTAAGAAGAACTTAGTATTTATGGGTTCATCATTATTTAGAAAATACGAAACAAAAGTTGAGACTGATCCATTATATGGAAAATGAAGAATTAAAGAACTTACTGAAAATAGAGAAGAAATTATAAGTTTCATCAATGCTATAAAAATTAAATATCCTGAATCTGAATACAATTATATGTATAAAATGCACCCAGTTTATTCAAAAGATGAATCAATCGAGTACATTAGAACATTATTTGGAGATAACAATAAAGCAATTATTCTTGACTCTTCAGTTTCTTGAGAAAACATTATCGCAGTTGATCACTCTAAAGCTGATTATGGTAAGTCAGTATTCTTCAACGAGACATTTAACAACGATTCTAAAACACATATATTCGGAATTCAAGCTTCATCAACCGTTCTATTATCAACACTTGCATTTGTTAGATCAGCTTACAACTTATCATTAGAACAAGCTAAAGCATTTGTTGATCCTGAAGATTTTGCAATTCCTACTACATTCCACATTATTAGAAGAGATCAAGCTAAACCAAAAAATGGTTTCTATGACACAAACATTAAAGAACTTGATCAAGTTTACAAATACTTCATTCCATCTAAAACATTCTTTGAATTATCAGAATTCAAATCAATACCTGATTTTGTAGCTAAATGAACTAAAATCAAAGAAGGTAAATAATACTTATTTCACTTGCACATAGACACTTTAGTAATTACTAAGGTGTTTTTTTATATAAAAAAGAATAGCTATTTAAGCTATTCTGATTTGAGTTAATCAAGTTCAATTTTACCTGTGTAAAGTTGGTGATAGATACCGTGTAATTTGATAAGCTCATCATGAGAACCAACTTCTTTAATTTGTCCTTGATCCATTACAACGATTTTATCTACATCTCTAATTGTACTTAAACGGTGTGCTATAACAAATGAAGTTTTATTTTTCATAAGTTCATACATACCCTCTTGGATTTCTCTTTCAGTTTCTGTATCAATTGTTGAAGTAGCTTCATCAAGCACTAATATCATTGGATCTAACATACTTGTTCTAGCAATTGAAAGAAGTTGTTTTTGGCCTTGTGAAAGCGATTCTCCTGAATTTTCTAAGATAGTATTAAACCCATCTTCTGTTTGTTTAATGAATCTAGTTGCATTAGCAATTTTTGCAGCTTCTTTAATATCTTTAATTGCTGCATCAGGAGCACCATAAGCAATGTTGTCAGCTATTGATTTAGTAAATAATGAAGTTTCTTGAAGAACATATCCAAGCGATTTACGTAATGAAGATTTTTTAATTAGTCTAATATCAATTCCATCAAGTTTAATTGAACCTTCAAATACATCATAAAATCTATTAATTAAGTTTGTAATTGTAGTTTTTCCAGCACCAGTCGCACCAACAAATGCAACTCTTTCACCTGGTTTAATATGTAAATCAAAATCTTTAATAATAGGTTTTCCTTCAACATAACCTGCATAAACGTGATTGAAATCAAACTTACCATCAATTCTTTTAATTAAGCATCCCATTGAGCCCATTGGTATTTTGAAGTAGTATCTTGATGGTTCGCTTAAGAATTTTTCTTTATCATGAGAATTAAATCAAACAATGCTTGATTTAGATAAATCTGAATGATTAATAATTTCGATTGAACCTTTATCAACTTCTGATAAATTATCCATTGCATCAAACACACGTCTTGCACCAGCCGCGGCCATTGCAAGTGTATTAAACTCTTGAACAATTTGAGAAATTGGTAATGAGAAGTTTCTTGCATATTGTAAGAACGCAACAATAACTCCTGCACTGATTGTGACATCTAATGAACCAATCTTACCACCGTTAAGGTAAATGAGTCCAGAAATAATAGCAATAATTGCATAGTTGATATTTCCAATATTCATAAATACAGGGAATAAAACAGTTACATAAGCTTTTGATTTGTAGTCAGCTTCATAGAACTCTTTATTTCTCTTTTGCATATCTTCAAATGAAGCTTCTTGATGATTAAAGACTTTAATAACCTTAACACCATTAATCATCTCATTTATAAATCCGTTAATAATACCTAGACGTTTTTGTCTTAATGCAAAGAATTTACTTGATTTCCTTGCATAAACAGATGATAAGAACATAGTTGTTCCTACAAGTGCAAATACTATTAATGATAAAAATCAGTTGTAGTAAAGCATAAACACTGTTGTCACAATAAGTGTTGCTAAGCTTGAAAATATTGTTGGTACAGTTTGCATTATGAATTGCTTAAGCACATCAACATCATTAACAAACAATGACATTAAGTCACCTTTAAGTTTCTTATCAAAGTAGCTTATTGGTAATGTTTGCATTTTTTCATATAAGCTATCACGTAGGTTTTTAATAGTTGTATGTGTTAAGAATACTGCTAATCTTGTTGCTATAAATTCAAAAAGCACACCTGATAAAAATAAACTAACTAAGATAATGATTGAAAGGTTGAATCCATTTCAATCAAATTCAGTGAAACCTGATTGAAAAAATGGAACTAAGAATTTGTTGAATAGCACTAACCCTAGGTAAGATTGACCCAAAACATTTACTACTGATGAAATAACGAAACCGAAAATAATGAGCATGAAATATCATTTATTAGTAGCTCAGATAAGTGCAATAACTCTTTTAAGAGCGCCTTTAGCTTCTGAGCTTTTTATAGTTTTTCTTTTATTCATCACTACCTCTATTTTGTGTTTCATATAAATGTCTGTAGTATTCGTTTGATTTTAAAAGTTCTTCGTGCTTACCAATTCCTGAAATTTCACCATCATTAATAATTACAATCTTATTTGCGTGCTGAATTGATGAAATTCTTTGTGCAATAATGATTTTAGTTACATCTCCTAATTCGTATTTAAGTGAGTGTTGGATTTTCTTATCGGTATTATTATCAACTGCACTAGTTGAGTCATCTAAGATAAGAATTTTTGATTTTTTAAGTATAGATCTTGCTATTGAAAGACGTTGTTTTTGTCCACCTGAAAAGTTGTTTCCTGATTCTTCTACTCAAGTGCTCAAGCCATCTTTGGCAAAAACAAAGTCATAAGCCGATGCTTTTTTAAGTGCTTCAATTATTTCTTCATCAGTTGCTTCTTCATTTCCTCAACGCATATTTTCAACAACTGTTCCTGTGAATAAAACATTCTTTTGAAGCACTACAGAAACTTGATTTCTAAGTGCTTCAAGATTGTAATCTTTAACATTAACTCCACCAACTAAGACTTCTCCATTAGTTACATCATATAACCTTGGTATAAGTGAAATAAGTGAAGATTTACCAGCTCCTGTTTTTCCTAAAATACCAACAGTTTCACCTGGTTCAATTGTTAAATTAATATTATTTAAGTTATTTAATTCAGCATGTTCTTTATATTTTAAAGACACATTTCTAAATTCAATTTTTCCACTAGCAACTTCTGTGAACCCATCTTCTTTTTGAACTAAAATTGGTTTTTCTTCAATAAGTTCTCTAATTCTTTTAGCTGATGCCTTAGCAGAAGTTACATTAATAACACCTACAGAGAATAAAATGAAGTTAACTAAAACTTGGAACATATAACCAATGAAAGAAGTTAATGTACCAAAATCCATTGTTGCATTTTGCTTATTCACAACAATATCTTTTGTAGCAACTGCAATAAATGAAACTAAACAAACATAAATAAGTAACCCAAATAAAGCTCTGTTTGAGTTAATTCATTTTTCAGTCATTATAGAAATTTTTCTAACTAATGCTGATGAGTTCTTAATATCAATCAATTCATCATGTTCTTTAACGAATGATTTAATTGTTCTAATTGCATTTAAGTTTTCACCAATTTTTGTGTTTAAGCCATCATAAGCTTTGAGCATTAAATGATATCTTCTATAAACCATAAACATTACAAAACCAATAAATATAGCTAACACAACCATAATTGCAAGCAAAATTGATGCTAATATAGGTGCTATTGTAAATGCAATAGAAATAGCAACCAAAATCATAATTGGTGCTCTAAGCATCATTCTAATGATGTTTAAATAAGCATTTTGAATAGAAACAATATCAGTTGTTAGTCTTGTTATAAGTGTACCATTTGAGTAGTTATCTAAGTTCTTAAATGATAACCTCATTAAATTTTTATAAGCATATGCTCTAGCATTATAACCTAGTCCTACAGCTGCTTTGGATGCGAAAATTCCACTAAGTGCACCAAAAGCAAGTGATGCTAAAGCAAGCGCAATAATAACAAGCGAATATTTTAAAATACCATTTCACGCTTCGTTTTGTAATGCTGCAAATGCTAACTTTTGAATTCCATTATCCATCAATTTCTTAACAGCTAACGGAATAAGCACTTGTGCTACAACTTCTAAAATAGCAAATAATATAGAAAGCAATGAAGCAGTTCTATAATTTTTCGTTAATTCAAAGAAACTAAAATGTGTTGGAACATAATTTTTAGTTTGTGCCCTCTGCATTATCACTCCTTTCTTTTAAATTGCAAATTAACTTAAATAATCAATTATGCTTCTAGCAGCTACTGCACCATCTGATGCTGCTGTAACTATTTGACGAACTTTTGTTTGCCTAATATCACCTGCTGCATAAATTCCTGGAACATTTGTTTCCATTTTATCGTTAGTAACAATAAAACCTTTTTCATCTAGTATTCCTAAATCCTGAGCAAATCACGCAGACGATTCAAATCCTATGTAAGGGAAAAACGATGAAACTTTAAGTTCTATTTGCTCACCATTTTTATTTTCAATAACAACTCCTTCAAGTTGTCTATCACCCAGCAACTTAACTATTTGTGAATTTTTAAACACTTTAATATTTGGTTGCTTCAATAATTCTTCAACTAAAACTTTATCAGCTTTAAAGGTTTCATCTCTGATAACTAAATTAACTTCACTAGCAATTCTAGATAAGTAAATTGATTCTTCAACAGCTGAGTTTCCATCACCTAAGACTACCGATGGATTTTTACCAAATAATGGAGCATCACAAACGACACAGTAACTAATTCCAAAGTGTTCAAATCTATCATATTCAGGTATGAAAGTTGGTTTTCTATTTATCATTCCAGTTGCAATTAAAACTGATTTACCTTTAACAACTGAACCATCTGATAAAACAATTTCTTTATCATATTTATCTAAGTTATTAATTTTTGTAACTGTACCATAAAGATATTTAGCTCCATATTCTTTAGCATGGTCAAAGAATTCTTGAGCTAATTTTCAACCTTCAATTTCAGATGTACCTAATCAGTTTTCAACTTTTGCAGTTGATGATAATTTACCACCAGGAGCACCCTTTTCGATAAATGCAACATTCAAGTTTGCTCTTGATGCATATAAAGCTGCATTTAATCCAGCAGGTCCTCCACCAATAATCACAAGATCATAAATTTCATTCATAGCTTCTCTCCTTAAAAACTAATTATTTAGTTTTAAATTTTATAACTTTTTAAATCATTGTTAAATGTGAGTAGATTTTATCAAAAAATACAAATTTACTAGTTATATAGGTTAAAAAGTAAGTTTTTGCTAATTGAGCTAAATAAATTTTAGTTTGATTAAGCATCAAAATTTGCAAAATAAAAATATATCCAATTGCTTGGATATATCTAAATTAAGCTACAGGTCTTTTAGTTCATAATTTACTAAATAAGTAGCTAAAACTTGTGATGTTTACATGATTTAAGTAAGCTTCTTTATTTTTGTGTTCAAATACAAATTTGTATTTTTCTAATTTTCTTACATATAAGTTTCCTCTTAAGAATTCAAAGTAAATAAGTGCTAATCCACCACCGATGATGAATAAGATCGCAACTACTGAATAAAGGTTATATGATTCTTCACGTAAAGGTTCCATTGCAGCACGAGTTATACCATATCAAATTAAGTATAAAGCTCCACCTGACCCTGGTCTTAATAATCCAAAGTAGTTAACAACTCAACAAATTAAAATGTAACCAATTAAGTTTGCTAATCCTTCGTATAAGAATAATGGATATCTGTAAGCACCTTCAAGACCCATACTTGCAGTTAATGAGTCAGAAATGTACATATTTGAAGCAAATGATTTTCCGAATACTAATACTGATGAACCGGTTCAGTCTATTTTTCCATAAACCTCGTGGTTAGCATAGTTTCCAAAACGTCCAACAAATTGTCCTACTAAAACTGCTGGAAGAATGTATCCAAATGCTTTTTTCAAATCAACATCTTTTCTCTTTGTGTATAAGTAAACTATATCAAGGAAAGCAGCTAGAACAACTCCTCCTTGAATACTTAATCCCCCTTGTCAAATTGCGTATCAATGCGAGTTAGGGAATGGATTATCAGGTTGATAAATAAGTCTTTCAATAACGAACCCTAAACGAGCTCCAATGATACCAGCAGGAACTGTGATTAAAATTATCACAAATAAGATATCTACATTTCAACCTTCTTTATATCAGAAGAAGAAAACAGTAAGAATTGATAGGATAAAACCTAACATAATCATAAATGAGTAAAGGTGCATTTGAAAGGAACCAATACTAAATAAGATTGTTGAAGTACCCTCTGCTATTGGAGAATCAGGTACTCAAGCAGGATATGCTGAATTATTCATTTTCTAATAGTGTCCTTTCATAAATTTCATCTAATACATTCATACCATCATTTCTAGCTAAGTAAGTATTAACAGCAGCTCTAATTAATGAAGCAGCTGAACCTCCTTCTTTGATTGGTATTTGCATTTTCTTAATTGAACGTCCAAAAATTGGATATTCTAAATAATCAACACCTAATCTATCGAATTCACTGTTACCATCTTGTTTAACAAGTTCGATAACAAGATCGATGATTGATGATTTGGCTACAGTTGATACTCCATAAAGTTTTTTAATATCAACTAAACCAATACCTCTGATTTCAAGAAAATTACGTGTAATTTCTGGAGATGATCCGATAAAAATGTTTCCGTTATCTTTAATCAACACAGCATCATCGCTAATTAAAACTGCACCTTGCTGAATTAATTGTAAAGCAGCTTCAGATTTACCAACTCCACTAGCTCCAGTAATAAGCACACCTGTTCCTCCAATAAGAACTAATGTTCCGTGAACTTGTGTAACTTCTCCAAAGTAGTTATTTAAATATGAACCGATGTTTGTTGATATGTAAGATGTACTCATATTAACAAGTGCAACTGGGACTTTATATTTGTTCGCTATATCTACAACTCAGTTAATCGCAGGTTTATTAAACCCTTTAGACAAAATAACAAGTGGAGGTTGCTGTGAAATAACACACTCTATAGCTTGGTAAGCTTTAGTTTTACCTATTTCAAAAAATCAAGATGATTCAGCAGTTCCCCAAGCAATAACGTTTTTGTTAATTCTGTCATTTAAATAATTAGCTGCTAATTCTAACCCTACACGTTTGATTGCAGGTTGATAAATGTCGTTATAAACCAATTCTTGATTTTCACCATTTATGATTTTTAAATCATAGAAATCAATGATTTTCTTGACATTAATTTTTTTACGTTCTTTATTCATTGAGTATTTTCCTTGAAATTTAAATTTTGTAATTTAATTTTATTAAATTAATTAAGTTTTTGATTACAAAATTTTCTTAAGAAATTGACCTGTGTAACTTCTTGGATTTACAGCAACTTGTTCAGGTGTCCCTTGAGCAACGATTTGTCCTCCGTGAACTCCTCCATCAGGTCCTAAATCGATAATGTGATCGCAAGATTTAATTACATCTAAGTTGTGTTCGATGACAATAACTGAGTCACCGTTTTCAACAATTCTATTAAGAATATGAATTAATTTCTTAACATCGTGAGTATGTAATCCTGTTGTTGGTTCATCAAGGACATAAACTGTTTTACCTGTCGGTTTCTTTTGCAAGTAAGTCGCTAACTTAACACGTTGTGCTTCTCCACCACTTAAAGTTGTCGACATTTGTCCAAGCTTAATGTAACCTAAACCTACGTCCTGTAGGATTTGAAGTTTTTCAATAATCTTATTTCTGTGCTCAAAAAATACAATCGCTTCATCAACACTCATATCTAAAACTTGAGAAATATTTTTGTTGTGGTACTTTATTTCAAGTGTTTCTTTATTGTATCTTTGACCATCACATTGATCACAAGGCACATAAACATCAGGTAAAAAGTGCATTTCAATTTTTATGAAACCATCTCCTGAACATTTTTCACATCTACCACCAGGCACATTGAAACTGAATCTACTTTTTGTATATCCTCTAATTCTTGATTCTTCAATGTTTTCGTAAATTTCTCTAATATCATCAAACACACCTGTGTAAGTAGCAGGGTTTGATCTTGGAGTTTTTCCAATTGGCGACTGAGAAACTGCAATAACTTTATCAATGTTGTTTAAGCCTGAAATAGTTTTAAATTTAGCTTTCTTGTGATTTAAACCTTCACTAAGTCCAAGTGAATGTTGAATTCCTCTAACTAAAATTTCATTAACTAATGTACTTTTTCCTGATCCTGAAACTCCAGTCACTGCAACTAATTTACCTAAAGGAATAGTTACATCAATATTTTTAAGGTTATTTTCTCTAGCTCCATAAATAGTAACTTGTTTACCATTGCCACCTCTACGCGTTGCTGGAACTTCGATTTTTCATTCACCAGATAAATATTTAGCTGTAATTGAATTTTTTGATTTTACTATTTCATCTAAAGTACCTTGAGCAACTACTGTTCCACCATTTAATCCGGCTTCTGGTCCTATATCAACGATATAGTCAGATGCAAACATTGTGTCTTCATCGTGTTCAACAACAATTAATGTGTTTCCAATATCAACCATTTTTCTAAGTGCATCAATAAGTTTTAAATTATCCTTTTGATGTAATCCAATTGATGGCTCATCTAAAACATATAAAACACCTGTTAAATTTGAACCAATTTGAGTAGCTAATCTAATACGTTGAGCTTCTCCACCACTTAAACTTTCAGCGCTACGGTTAAGGGTTAAATAGTCAAGGCCTACATTTTTAAGGAAGCTTAATCTGTCGATTAATTCCTTTGTAATTAATGATGAAATTTGCTTATCATTATCATTTAATGTATCAATTAATTTATTAACTGCTTCAAGTGAATCTTCGATTGATAAAGCAATAAAATCATAAATATTTTTATTATCTAATTTAACTGCTAATGCATATTCATTTAATCTTGAACCCTTACATACTGAACAAGTGAATGAACCCATATATTTTTTAAGGTAATCTCTTCTTCTATCTGAAGTAGTTTCATAATACATTTTTTCAATCTTAGTTAAGATACCATCAATTTCTTTTTCTCTTCTGATGATGTTGTTTGACGAAGAAACTAATGTGTAAGCAATAGGTTCGTGTGAACCATATTTAATTATTTCAAGCTCCTTTTCTCATAAATCTTCAATAGGTGTGTTTTTATTTATATTGTAGTAATTTAAAAGTTGATCAAACTCTTGTCATTCAAGATTTTGAGTATTGACTGTATTTTGGAAATATTCAATTCCACCTTCGCTAATTGATCTTCAAGGTTCAGGAACAATTGAATCAAAGTCAGCTTTAAACTCAAGACCTAAACCTTTACAGTTATCACACATTCCATATGGAGCATTGAATGAGAATAATCTTGTTTCAATTTTAGGCATATTGAAATCTTTGTAGATACAAGAATATGTTTTTGAGAAGATAAATGTTTTATCTAAGTCAACATTTTCGACCTTAATTAATCCATCTGCATATTCAGTTGCAATTTCTAAAGCTTGTGAAATTCTATTGTAATTTTCTTCAGTTAATCTAACACGATCAATTACTAATTCTATAGTGTGCTTGTTGTTTTTGTTCAAATCAATAGGTTCATCAAGCATCATATACATGCCGTTAACTTTAACTCTTAAGAAACCTTCTTTTTTAAGCTTTTCAAAAAGATTTTGGTGCGTTCCTTTTTCTCCATCAACTAATGGGGCTAAAATAACAAGTCTTGAATTAGGTTCTTGTTCATAAATTGAATTTAAAATGTCTTTAGTTGTCTGAGTTGAAATTTCAATGTTATGTGTAGGACAATATGGTTTACCAATTCTTGCAAAAAGTAATCTGAAATAATCATAAATTTCAGTAACTGTCCCAACAGTAGATCTAGGGTTATTATGAACAGTTTTTTGTTCAATCGAAATTGATGGACTTAGCCCTTCAATTTTGTCAACATCTGGTTTTTTAGTTCCTCCTAAAAACATTCTTGCATAAGATGAAAGTGAATCAACATATCTTCTTCTTCCTTCTTCATATATTGTGTTGAACGCAAGTGAACTTTTACCACTACCACTAAGACCTGTAAATACAATTAACTTATTTTTAGGTAAAGTTAAATCAATATTCTTAAGGTTATTTTCTCTAGCTCCCTGAATAATTAATAAATTTTCTTTACTCATTTAATACTCCTTTCTATTTTGTTTCTTGTAATTCTAATAATATATTTCTAAGCTCAATAGCTCTTTCATAATCAAGCTCTTTCGCTGCTTGATTCATTTGATTTCTAATATCGTCAATAATTTCTTGCTTAGCTTTCTTATCGATTTTGTCGCCTGATTTAGTTTTGTTTTGTTTAGCTAAAATAGTTTCAACAGCATTTGTAATATCGTGACCGTGAATTGGCTCACTTATAGGTTTTATAATTGTTCTAGGTACAATTCCGTGTTTTTCATTGTAAGCAAGCTGAATACGTCTTTTTTCTTCATTATCATCCATACAAATTTTCATAGCTTCGGTGATTCTATCAGCATAGAAAACTGCTTTACCATTTGCGTTACGAGCTGCACGACCTGTAATCTGAATTAAACTTCTCGCATTACGCATAAAACCAGCTACATCTGCATCTAAAACAAGTACTCTAGAAACTTCAGGTATATCGATACCTTCACGTAAAAGGTTAATCCCGACAATAACTTCGTAAATACCTTTTCTAAGCTTTCTAATAATTTCATTTCTAACAAAAGTGTTATGTTCTGAGTGAATGTAAGCAGCTTTAATTCCGTGCTCAATTAAGTAAGTCGATAACTCTTCAGCGCTTCTTTTTGTCACTGTTAGAATGATTGTTTTTTCACCAGTTTCTCTTTGTTTTATTATGATGTCATAGATGTCTTCAATTTGATTTTGCTTTGGTTTAATAATAATTTCAGGATCAACTAATCCAGTAGGACGAACATAAAGTTTTGAAATATTACTTGGTTCAGTTTTTTCAAGTTCATAATCGCCCGGTGTTGCTGAAATGTAAATTCTAGGAAACTTAAATTCAGTTTCTCATTCATTAAACATTAAAGGTCTGTTATCAAAAGCAGATGGTAATCTAAAACCATAATTAACAAGTTTTTCTTTTCTTGATCTATCCCCTTTATACATTGCTCCTAATTGTGGAATAAACATATGTGACTCATCAATTAACATTAATGAATCTTCAGGGAAGTAATCTAAAATTGTGTATGGTCTTTGACCAAAAGTTCTGCCATCAAGGTACATTGAGTAGTTTTCTATACCTTTGCAAGTACCAAATTCTTTCATATCGTCAATATCATTTTTGACTCTTTGAGATAATCTAGCAGACTCGAGAATTTTCTGTTCTTTAACAAACTTTGCAATTGATTGCGCTAATTCTTCTTCAATTTTTGGAATTATCCTATCAAAAACAGTTTTATCTGTAGCATACTCATCTCCAGGTGAAAGTACATAGATATTATGTTTTTTAGAGACTTCTTTTGTAAGTGGATCAATTGTTGCAATATCTTCAATTTCATCTCCAAAGAATGAAATTCTAATTGCATGATTTTCAGAATCAGCAGGTCTAACAATTACCGTGTCACCTTTAACTGTGAAATCTCCAGGAGACTGGTCTATATCATTTCTGTCATATTTAATTTTGATAAGTTGTGTGATAAAGTTATTCAACCCAATTTCTTGACCTTTGTAAAATCTAAAGAATGAATCTTTATAAACTTCAGGAGAAAGTGCTCCATAAATAGCTGAAACACTAGCCACAACAATTACATCTTTACGTGTAATTAATGAATTAATTGCACTCATTCTTAAGATTTCAATTTGCTCATTAGTTTTAGAATCCTTTTCAATATAAACATCAGTACTTGGTTCATAAGCTTCAGGTCTGAAATAGTCAAAGTAACTAATGTAATATTCAACTGCATTATTAGGGAAAAATGACTTTAGCTCACTATATAACTGACTTGCTAAAGTCTTATTATGAGACAAAATAATAGTAGGTCTATTAACCTCTTTAATAACATTAGCAATAGTAAAAGTTTTTCCTGAACCTGTTACTCCTAAAAGAACTTGGTCAGTAATTCCTTTTTTAACACCCTCTGCTAATTCTTTAATTGCTTTAGGTTGATCACCTTGTGGTTTATAGTCTGCTTTTAAATCGAATATACTCATGATTAATATATTATATATGTTAATTTTTAGCATAATATTCTTTTAAAAATGACTAAAAAGTCTATTTTTTAGACTTAAAATCTCATAAATCTTTATAATTAAATTTATTAACTAACAGGAGCGATATGAAAAAGAAAATTAATAAGAAAACCTTAATATGAATAATTTGAGCTTCATTTTTAATGATCTCTGGCTTAGGTGTGACTATAGCAAGAATCGTTATTACTGTGCAAAATTCAAATAGACACTACGAAATACCTAAAAGAGAAGTCAAAATTAATTTTTTATACAAAAATGAAATTGTTCACTCCTATATGCATTCAATAGATGTTGATGAATATATTCAATTTTTTGAAGTAGATGATGAGGATTTACCTGAAGAATATAAGACAGGTGAATATGAATATAACAAAAGCACTTATGCTCTAGATGATACAGAAACTATAAATATAACTATCACCAAAAAACGTGCTCCTGTTGCTATGATCCCATACACATTTGAATTTGTGAATGACAATGATGAAGTGATTTTCACAAATACAACTAACTTGCCTGATTACTATTACTACTATGACGTAGCTAAATTAGTTCCGGAAGGTTATAAAATGACTGCTGAATCAACAAGAATTGATATCAACAAATCACAAACAATCTACAAGATAACTGTTATTCCATCAAATTAGTTAAACGCACTCAAATAATATATAATTAATATGATATATTGTTAAAATATAACGAGGATAAAAAGGAAACATCAGTTATTATGAACAAACAACAAAGCAATTTATCTAAACCTATTTTAGCTTTATCAATTGTAAACCTTTTATTATGCATAGTTTTTGCAGTTGTTATTTTCTTATTCTCTGTAGCAGTTGCTGGTGTATCTGCAACAATAACAGATTCAGGTGATGGAACTTATGAAAAAGACTATTCTGATGTTGCAGCATTCATGGTATTATACTTTATAGTTTTTGGTATTCTTGGATTTATATCTTTTGCAACAGGACTTACAGGATTTATTCTTGTAATCATAGGAGCCATAAGAGTTTCATCACAAAATACAGCTGTAATGGTACTTTACATAATTTCTATTTTCTTAGGACCATTATTCTCAATGATTGGTGCAATAATTGCTTTAAAGAATAAAATAGTTTAGATGAATTAGTAATTGAATAGCTAAAAAATAGCTATTCTTTTTTAATCAAATTTTGCAAATAAAATAATATCTCATTGCTGAGATATTATTTCTTTGTACTCTTAGTTAATTCATCAATACGTTTTAAAATGTCATCTAAACTTTTCGAAACATTAGAAACAACAGCATCTGTTTTTTCTAATAGATCTTTTTCTTTTTTCACTTGCTCTTGGCTGAATAAGTTTTGTGCAATTGCATAATCTTTGTCAAAATATTTAACATTAAATGACATTTTGTAAATACTTGGAACATCTATATTGTAAACTCTTGCACTATCATTTGAAACACCATATGATTTAACAGATTCAATAATTGTGTGCTCAAAATCATCTTTAATGTAGATAGCTGATTCATCATTGATTGGTTCACAAACGTATGGAATAAATTTCTTATTATCTTTTAATAAAGGTTTACCTTTAATATTTTTAGGTACAGATGGTAATTTAGATGAATTAATTTTGATAATTTGACCGTTAGTTGATAAGATACCAACCATTTGATCTGATTTAGCACAAGTAAATGCAGCTATCTTATCATCAAGTGATAAGTAAACACCTTTATTACCTTTTGCTTTAGTTCCAAATTGAGGTAATTCAGTTTCAGAATACTTAGTTACATTACCTTTTTCAGTAATAATGATTGCATTAGTTGTTCCATCTGTCATAACAGCATTAACAACTGCATCTGTTTTTTCAATGTTAATAGCTTTGTAAATTTTATTAATCCTTGAAACTTCAAAATCTTTAAGTACTGTTTTCTTAACATATCCATCTTTTGTTGCTAGAGCAATGTAAGATAAAATATTTCAATCTGAAACTTCAAACACTCCCACAATTTCATCCATCACACGGATATCTACATAAGCAGATAAGTGAGTTCCATTGTCTTTTCATTTATCTTCTGGAATTTTGTAAGCAGGGAACACGATGTAGTTACCTTGAGCTGTAATGAAAATTAAGTTGTGTAATGAATTTACTTTTCCGAAGAAAACTAAATAGTCATCATCTTTAAGTCCATAATTTTCAATCTTGTTACTATCAAGAACTTTTTGTGAAAATCTCTTGATGTATCCTGCTCTTGAAACTCCAATGTTAAGAATTTCTTCTTTTACTAAATCAGTTTGATCATAGCTAAAGTCATATTCTTGATCTTCGATTTGAGTTTTTCTTGGAGTTCCAAATTTAACTTTAATTTCCATTAATTGTTCAATAATGTGCTGATCAAACGCTTTTGGATCAATAAGCAATTTAGAAATTTTCTTAATGTCTTTTTCTAATTGTAATTTTTCATTCAAGTAGGCTTGCTTATCTGTTTTAGATAAACGGTAAAGTCTCATTTCAGCAATAGCTGTTGCTTGATTTTGTGTAAATCCAAACTCTTTAATTAAGTTTTGAATAACACCAGCTTTGGAACCTTCTGATCTTCTAATAACTGCAATAACTTCATCTGAAATTTCTGAAACTTTAATAAACCCTTCTACAAGCTCTAAACGTAATTTAAGTTTTTCTAAATCATATGTTAAAGTCTTAACTTTAATATCTTTAACGTGAGCTACGTAAGCATCTAGAAGCCCAATTACACCAAGTGTAACAGGCTCATTTTTAAGGATGCAAGTATTGTTGTACGTGTAAATAACTTGCATATTTGTTTTTTGAAGTAAGTAATTCAAAATACTACGTTCATTAGCATTTTTATTTAAAGTAATTAAAATGCTAATTCCATCTCTATCTGATTGATCCTTGATTTCTGTAATTCCATCAATTAACTTATCTTTAATAATTTTGTCAATCTCATAAACTAATTTCGACTTCACTACACCATAAGGAATCTCTGTGATTTCAATATATTTATGTTTTTCATCTTCTGAAGTTGTGTATTTAGAGAACAATCTGATTTTGTTTTTTGTATTGTTTCCAAATTCAAGTGCTTCTAAGATACCTTTGTTCCCTTTGATTACACCACCTGTTGGGAAATCAGGACCCTTAACGATTTTTGAAATTTCATCAAAATGTGAAAATGGATTTGTAATTCTGTAGATAGCTCCATCAATAATTTCATTTAAGTTATGTGGGGGCATTTCAGTTGCCATACCTACAGCAATACCTGAAGCACCATTAACAAGTAAGTTAGGGAATAATGATGGTAAAACTATCGGTTCAATTTCTGAATCATCAAAGTTAGGAGCAAACTTAACAGGATTTTTTTTAATTTCACCTAAAACATATTCAGCAATAGGTGACATTCTAACCTCTGTATAACGCATAGCGGCAGCAGGGTCGTTATCAATAGAACCGACATTACCGTGCATATCAAGTAATGGGTGATTGATTTTTCATCATTGAGACATATTAACCATGGCTTCATAAACTGAAGAATCACCGTGTGGGTGATATTTACCAATTACATCTCCTACAACACGAGCTGACTTTTTATATGGTTTATCATTAGTTAAACCAAGTCCCAACATAGAATATAAAATTCTACGTTGAACTGGTTTCAGACCATCCCGTGCTTCTGGAATAGCTCTGTTTTGAATAACGTATTTTGAATATCTACCAAAACGATCATCCATAATCTTATCTAATGACTGTCTGATAATTTTGTCTGCAATTTTTTGTTCTAAGTTTTTTTTCATACTTACTCCTACTTAAATGCTTGTTAATTAAAATTATAATTTATTATATAGATGCTAATTGCAATTTTTAAAGTATATTCGTAAGTATCGAAATAAAAATTTGTAAGTTTAAAAAATATGAATGATTTAAGACTTTTTATAGTAAAATAACATAAGAAAAATAGCATGTATTTTTGCAAAAATATATATGCACAATTCATAAAAATTATCATTATAAAAATAGTTTAAATAAAGGATAAAAATGCGTAAAGTAGTTAGATTAAAAAACAAATTACGTGCTGAAGCTCGTGCTAAAAAACTTGCAAAAGAACGTGCAAGAGACGCTAGAAGAGCTGCTAGAAGCGCTGAATAATCAAGGCCTTTCGGTCTTTTTTTATGCTTATTTACTAAATTAAGCTTTTTCTACTTTTATTCCTAGCACATAGGTATAAAAGTTTTTTATTCTCTCTTTGTCTAATCTGACAAGTTTTTTAAAACTTTTAAAAAACTATATTTTTTTTATTAGTATAATAATTAAAATAAAGATTTTATCTTTTATGTCAATATCAAATTTTAAGAAGGGTAATTAAACATGGAATATAAAGCATTGTATAGAAAATATCGTCCAAAAACATTTGATGATGTTATAGGCCAAGAGCACATAATTTTATCTTTAAAAAACATTTTAAAGACTAACAAAATATCACATGCTTATTTATTTTCAGGACCAAAAGGAACTGGTAAAACATCGATTGCAAAAATATTTGCAATGATGTTAAATTGTGTTCATAAAGATCCTGCTGATGTTCTTAACCCATGTGAAATTTGCTTAAGTAATTTAAACAACAATATTGACATAATCGAAATGGATGCTGCATCAAATAATGGTGTTGATGAAATTAGAGATCTTAAGGAAAAAATTGAGCAAACGCCTATGAATGGTAAATACAAAATTTACATCATAGATGAGGTTCATATGCTTACAAAAAGTGCTTTTAATGCTTTATTAAAAACACTTGAAGAACCACCTAAACACGCTATTTTCATTTTAGCGACAACAGACTTACATAAAATTCCTTTAACAATTAGATCAAGAGTTCAAAACTTTGTGTTCCATAGAATGAATGATGAGAATATCATCAAACAACTTTCAAAAGTTTTTAACCAAGAACATATAAAATATGATACTCAAGCTCTTAAACTGATTGCAAGATTATCTAGTGGTGGTATGAGGGATGCACTTACAATTGCTGATCAAGTTAGTATGTTGCATTCAGGTATCATAAGTGCTGAATCAATTTATCAAAACTTCGGTGTTTTATCATCAGAGCAAATTGTTAAAATTTTCCAATTAATTTCTATTAACAATGGAACTAAATTAATTTCATTATTAAATGAATTCCAAAACAATGGTGTTGAACCTCAGCAATTCGTTTTAAGTTTAGTTAACTTCTTAAAAGAAAAGATAATATTATCTAAAACAAATAATGTAAGTTTATTAAGTTGATTTGAACCTGAAGAGTTATCATCAGTTCACTTAGATAATAAAACTTGTTTTGAATTAACTGACATATTCTATGATATGTTAATTAAAGTTAATAAAAGCGAATATCCATTTGAAATTATTCAATTAGGTGTTTTAAAAGCTTTAAATGCTATCAACCCTAGTTTACAAGAAGATTCAGATGAAACTTATGTTGCACCTGTATTTATCAAACCTGTGTTTAACAAAGAAAATCACAAAACTTCAACTAATAATGTTTTTACAGAAACTAAAGAAATTATTGAAGAAGAATTAACTTCTAATGAACCTCAAACTAATATTTCAATGGAAGTTGATAAAAATGAAAACACTATTCTCCAAGACATAAAAGTTGAAAAAATTGAAGATGATGGTTTCATAGATAACTCATTTTTAAGTGAAAAAATAGAAGAAGAAAAAGTTGAGGAAGATAAATTTGTTTTAACAACTGAAAACATTTTTTCAGTTATATCCGGTAACTTTGATATTGAAATAAATCAGGTAAATCAGGAGTCCTTACAAACACAAACAGAAGAAATTAAGAAAGAAACTGAAGAAGAAGTTAAACAAGAAACAAAACAATCAGATAATCATTTTGCTGATGCATTAATAATTCCTGAAATTGAACCTGTTGGGAATGGATTAGCTGATGAATTTACACCTTATCAACAAGAAAACGTACCTACTGAAGTGCAAGAAGAAAAAAACATCTTACTTGAATCTTTAGAAATTAATAAAGCATTTACAAAGGAAATTTCCGATCAAGTTAATAAAACAAATGAATTTATTATCCAAAAACACGAATTATCAAGTGATTTTGATGATGTTAATGATGATATTATCCAATTACAATCAGATACATCAACAAATAAAATATTAATTAACACTCGTGAAGTAGAAGTTCCTAAGTTTGATGAAACAATGGAATTTATAGAGGAAGTTCAAAAAGAAATTCAGGAAGAAATAAAAGAAGAAGAAAAGCTCCCAGAACCTGAAGAAATTTCGACAAATGATGAACCTATACAAATTAGTGAACCACAAGAAGTTAATGTTTTCGAATATATCTACAACACTCTTTGATCTAAAGAAGATCCATCACGTGATAAAGCAGCTCAATTCCAAAGATCAATTAATCAAGATTTAGCAATAATCACTCAAAACAAACCTGAGTTTTCTGAGATTGCTGAATTGTTTGAAGATTCATTAATTATGGCTGCTTCAGAATATTTCATTAACATTTACAATAAAGATACTGCTAAAGTTAATAAGCTAAAAGAGCTTGCTAACACACCTAAAATGCAAGAATTTGTTAAATATGTTTTTGATAACAAAAACAAATATATTTATCCAGTTGATTCAGCAGCTCTTGCTAAAATTAGAGAAACAATTGGGCAAAATAAAGACATCCAAATTGCAGATTATAAACCTAAAAAATGAGAAGATGAGTTTGCACAAAACACTTTAACTGACTTAACTCAAATTGGTAAATTATTATTAGGTGATGATGAAGAATTAGAAATCGAATATGAATAGAGGTTATTATGAATAATGATTTTTTAAGAAGAATTAAAAATATGCAAAAAGAATTAGAAACAAAACAAAAAGAATTAGATGAAAAAACATTCACAGTTTCTAAACAAGGTATTGAAGTAGTTCTTAAAGGAGATATGTCAATCGTTTCAATTGAAATTGATGAATTATTAATTGACCCCGAAGATAAAGACATTCTTCAAGACTTAATTACAATAGCGATCAATGAAGGTATTGATTTAATCAAAGAAGAGCAAGATAAATTAGCTCCATCAATGCCTGGAATGCCATTTTAATAAGAATGTTTAATACTGAACAAATTAACAAATTTTTAGAAGTTATCAGGCAAATTCCTGGTATTTCTAAAAAACAAGCTGAAAAAATTGTTTATTGAATATTAGAAGCTGAAAAAGAGCAAGTACAACAAGTTGCACAAGCTTTTATCGATGTAAAAGAAAAAACAACATTTTGTCCTATTTGTTCGCAAGTTATTGAAAACAATTATTGCAGTATTTGTGACAATAGTTCAAGAGATAACACGTTGTTAATTGTGGAAAACAGACAAGTTATGCAAAAAATTGAAGATGCTAATATTTACAACGGTAAGTATTATGTATTTTCACATCTAATTATCAATGAATATGAGGAGCAAAAGTATCAAAAAGAAATTCAAAAACTTTTAGATTATGCTCAAAAATTTGATGAAATTATTTTAGGGATTTCTCCAAGCATAAAAGGTGAGGTAACTAATGAATTCCTTAAGGAGAAACTTACTAAACAGAATTTAAAAGTGACAAGATTAGCCATTGGTTTACCAGTGGGTTCATCAGTCGACTACATTGATGCTATCACTTTAAAATTCTCACTTATAAATAGACAAAAATAAATTAATTACAATCATCTGGAGGAAACTATGTTTATATCATTTGAAGGTTTAGACGGTAGTGGTAAAACTACTTTAACACAGAAACTTTACGTAAAATTTCAGGAACTTTACCCACACATTCCTGCTCTTTGAACAAGAGAACCTGGTGGTAGAGGGATTAAAGAAGCTGAAAAAATTAGAGAAATTATTTTAAGCAAAGAATCAGATCTTTCACCTGTTGCTGAAGCTCTTTTATACACAACAAGTAGAAGAATTCACTTAGAAAAAGTAATTTGACCAGCACTTAAAGAAAATAAAATTCTTATTTGTGATAGATATGTAGATAGCTTTTATGCATATCAAGGATATGCAAGAAATTTAGGTATTGAATTTACAAAAGCTATTACTAACATAGTTATTAATGGAACAATGCCGGATATTACAATTTTCTTAAATTTAACTCCAGAGCAAGCTAAAAAGCGTCGTGAAGAAACAAGATTAGTCGAAGATAGAATGGAACAAGAAAAATTACAATTCCACCACGATGTTTACAAAGGGTACTTAGAAATGATTAAATCAGACCCTCAACGTTTCATTATTATTGACGCTACTCAAACAGAAGATGAAGTTTTAGAAGATATTATCAAGCAGTTACAACAAAGTCCAAAATTTTTATCTTACCTTAAATCATTTGAGTAATGATTAATCAATCTATATTAAAGTCAATAAATGATTCAGCAAAATTAAATAAGCTAAATCATTTATTTTTATTAACTGCTAATAGTAACTACAATTTTGACAACGATTTGTTAGATTTTATCAACAACATTAATCCTGCTCAAATAGTTAAATTAGACAAATTAAACCTGCCATCTAACATTTACTATTTAGACGGTTCAGAAGAACCTATTAAAAAAGAAGAATTTGAAAATGTTTTTAATGAAGTTTCTTATTCAAGCAACTTTGATAAGTACAAAATAGTTATCATTAAAAACATTGAAAACTCTTCATTAATTGCACTTAATTCACTTTTAAAATCAATTGAAGAACCATCAGATAAAGTTGTTATTATAATGACAACAAACAATGTGAATAATGTTCTTCCAACCATATTATCACGTGCACAAGTCTTAAAAGTTGATATTCTCTCACCTGATATAATAGAAGAAAAATTTGCTTCATTGAAAAATGATCCAACTTTTTCAGTTGTCAAAATGCTTTCTAACGATTTAACTTTTTTAACTGAAGCTTCTGAACACTTAGATAAATATCAACACCTTATTGCAGGTTTCATAATTGCTACAAGACAATCTTTATTAAATAAAATTTATATGTTTGAATATTTAGATAGAACAATAGTGAATAAAGATAACGATAAAGATGCACACTTTGTTTTATCACTATTAAAAGCATTCATATTAGGTAAGTTTTTAGAATTCCAAACATTACCATTGCACAAAGAACTAAATAAACTAAGACAAGAATTATTAGAAAAGCACCCTAACTTATTAACATTTATAGTTGACTTAGATGACTTTAATAACTCAAAAAACTTTCAAGGTAATTTCGAATTACATAAACAACTTTTATTAAACAAATTAATGGAGTACTATGGGTAAATTGTATATTGTAGGAACACCAATCGGCAATCTTGAAGATATAACTTTAAGAGCATTAAGAACTTTGCAAGAGGTAAACATAATTGCTTGCGAAGATACAAGAGTCACTTCTAAACTTCTTCAAAGATATGAAATACCAAATAAAAAATTATTAACATACAATAATTTCACCGAAAAACATAGTGCTCAAGGGATTATTAACTTAATATCTAATGGAGAAGACGTTGCTTTAGTATCTGACGCAGGTATGCCTGTTGTATCAGATCCTGGATTTGAAGTTATTGCAGAAGCAAGAAAAAATAACATAAATATCGAAATTATCCCGGGTGTAAACGCAGCTATAACAGCATTTGTTGCTTCTAACTTTACTAATGACTTTACATTTCACGGTTTTATTAAAGACAAAACTCAACAAAGAATTAATCAACTTAAAGAATTGAATATCGGTACACACATTTATTATGTGTCGCCTCATAAATTAATCTCAACTTTAGAAGACATTAATTCTGTATTTAATGGACAAGAAAAAATTTGTTTAGCTAAAGAACTTACAAAACTACACGAAAATCTTTTTTATGGGTCTGCTAGCGAAATTCTTCAGCACTTTGCAAATTTAGACTCTATTAAAGGTGAGTTTACGATGGTTTTGAATTTACCTAAAATCAAAAGAGAAAAAGTAAATAAATATAAAAAGGATTAGAAAAAATCAGCAGTTTATTTGCTGATTTTCTTTTTCTATTCTTCTTCTACTTCAACTATGTGAGCTTCTTGTGCTCCCTCGATTAAATGTGGAGTTTTAGCTTCGACAGATTGTGGTGCACTATCTCAATTAACTTTTTTCATTTTCTTAGTTAATTTGAATTTTTCTACTTCATCAACTAAGTATCTGAATTTTCTTTCAAGATCATTTGTAAGTAAGCTTTCAAGTGCATTAGCTGAATCTTGAATTTTTTCAACTTGTTTCTTCATATCAGTTGCAACTTTATTAAGTGCATCCAATCTTGTTTCTAAAAGTTTCTTTTTGAATTGTTCAAATTCTTCAAGAATTTTCATTTTATCTCTAAGTTCGACAAAATTGAATTCAGAAGCCTTTAAAAACATATAACGTTGTAGTTGCAACATTTGAATCATAAATGGTAATCTTATTACTCAAACTTGGTTCTTGTTATCTTTATCTCTTTCAATTTTTACAAGAAAGTCATCTTCTTTTTCCAATTCAGTAACTAGGAATGCAGTTTCTGCGTGACGAGCTTTTTGATCTTTGATTAATTTATTTATGAATTGTGAGTTCTTTTGTGAACCATTTTCTGTTTCTGATTTTGCTTCAATAACAACAGAACCAATTTTCACTCTATTATTATTTTCGTTCTTGTAGAAAGTAACTAAGAAGTCTGGTTTTGTACCATCAATATTAGTTGTTGTTTTTTCATAATCAACTAAATCATCCAAGTTCGTGTACTGATCTAATAAGTCAGCAATTTGTTCTTCAAAGTTTTCTCCAACTCTCTTTGAAGATAATAATGATTTACTTGTTTTAAGAGCATCAATTGTGTCGTTGGCAGCTTCTAATCTATTTTGAACTTCAATTTTTTCTTTTTTAAGTTCTTCAATTTGTTCTTTAAAATTGTTTTTTAATTCTTCGATAATTTGATTATTCTTAACTTGATTTTCTTCTTCTAATTCTTTTTTGTATTCTTCTTTAGCTTTCTCTATTGCCTTAATATTATTTACTTCAAACTTACTTTTCTCAGCTTCAATTGTCGAATTCATTGAAGCCTTTAATTCACTTAACTTATTTTTTAAATCATTATAAGCATCAGCTTGCTTTTGTT
>NZ_JAYFFB010000008.1:0-30297 GCF_034863345.1 Mycoplasma sp. 1232 | reverse complement strand
CGAAAAAAATTGACTTGTCATGTCTTGTATATATCTAGTTTTCAAAGAACTTCTTCGCTATCAAAAGCAAGAATATTATAACACTAAATTAATTTCTCAAAATTTTTTTTAATTTTTTTAATGTTTAATAAAAACACAACTAGTTAATAATTACTAGTTGTGCCACTTAATAATTAGCTATTTGAAATTTTCTTCTCAGTCTACTTTTATTGCCCCTCTAAAATTGACTTATTTTAAATTTCTATATTATATATATTGATTGGTTTTATTGTATTCTCTCTTTTAGTGTTTAATTCAATAATTACAGCATTTAACTGTGTGTTATTCTCACTGACAGTAAATTTCTCCCTACTGTTATATCTCATTTTTTTATAAACTTCCTCAAAGTTTGCGCCGATTGCCGCATTCATAGGACCAACCATACCTACATCAGTAATATATGCAGTTCCTTTTGGTAAGATCCTATAATCATTAGTTTGAACATGTGTATGTGTTCCGACCACTGCATCGACAACTCCATCTAAATATAAACCTAGTACATTTTTCTCACTTGTTGTTTCAGCATGGAAATCAACAAAATTAAAGTCCACAGATTCTTCTTCCATAATAGAATCCATAGCATCAAAAAAGTTATTTGCACTTTCTTGTTCTCATGGACTAAGTAGATTATTAAAAGTTATACCCAACAAACTAATAACTCTTAGTTTAGAATTTTTAACTTTAAATATTTTAGCCCCACTTCCTTGATAGCCTCTATCTATATTTAATGGTCTAATTATGTTATTCTCATTTTCTAATAGTTCGTAAATTTCCTCATTAGCTCATACATGGTTTCCCATAGTAAATGCATTTATCCCTAATTCTGAAAGTTTTAAATAATCTGTTTTATTAAGGCCTTTTCTTCCAGAAATGTTTTCCCCTTGAGCAATGATAAAATCTATTTTGTATTTTTCTTTTAAAGTTTGGATGTATTTTTCTACAGTTTTAATTCCTGGTTCTCCAAAAATATCTCCAAAAAATAGTATTCTAATTTTCTTATTTCTTTGCTTAGTCAAGTTCATATAGCAATTATATGACTAACAAATTAAATGTTTAACTTATTTTTAACATTTAATTTTAGTTAAAATCGCTTCCCTTAACTCATTGTCATTTTCGATATAATCGCGCATATTTTTCTTTCCTTGAGCTATATTTTTACCATTATAGCTATATCAAGAACCTTTTTTCTCAATTATTTTTTCTTCGACTGCGACATCAACAAGTTCTGAAAACTTATCAATACCTTTCGAAAATATCAATTCGCTCTGAGCAGACGTATAAGGGGCTGATAATTTATTTTTAACGACCTTGAACCTAATTTCAGTTCCTGTATTTGATTTTCCATCTGTAATAATCGTTCCTTTCCTTACTTCAACTCTTATACTTGAATAAAATTTAAGAGCACGTCCTCCCGGAGTTGTTTCTGGACTACCAAAAATAACTCCAATTTTTTCCCTCATTTGATTTATAAATAAGATTGTTGTCTTATTCTTATTTGAATTTCCTGTGATTTTTCTAAGTGCTTTTGACATTAATCTTGCTTGAGCACCAATTTGTTGATCACCCATTTCTCCATTTAATTCAGCTTCTGGAACTAATGCAGCAACACTATCAACCACAATCAAGTCAATGAATCCTGATTTAGCTAGTGTATCGACAATTTCTAATGCTTGTTCTCCTGAACTTGGTTGAGATAAAATTAATTTGTCTAGTTGAACACCAATTTTTTTAGCATATTCAGGATCTATTGATTGTTCTGCATCTATAAATGCAGCTAAACCTCCATTCTTTTGAACTTCAGCTATAGTATGTAGTGCTAAAGTTGTTTTACCACTACTTTCAGGACCATAGATTTCAATAATCTTCCCTTGTGGAAAACCACCTATACCTAAGACTCTGTCTAGAACATAGCTACCACTATGTATAGTTTGTATATTTATTTCAGGTTTTTCACCTAAAATCATTATTGAATCATTACCAAACCTTTTTTCAATTTCATTTAAAACTGATTTCGCATTTTTCATTAATGTCGCATAATCAGGAATCGGAATGGTTGTTTCGATTTCTGTTAAATTCATTTTTCACCTCCCAATCTAATTACACAACTTTTTTAAGAAAATTTATCGCTCATTCCAAAACTGAACTAAAAAAGAACCACAAGTATCATAGTATAAATTCCCGATTAACTATGATGGCTTGTGGTTCATTTTTTATAATAACTGCAATAAAATAAAAATTAAAAATTTTTGGTTAAATTTGAAAAAATTTTAAAAAATCAATTATTTACGAATATTTAAAGCTTCAATCACTTCGTTGTATTTTTCAAAATTTGTTTCTTTTAAATGTCTTAAAAGAACTTTACGATGTGAAATTTTTGCTAAGAAACCTCTTTTAGAATGATTATCTTTTGGGTTGTTAGCAAAGTGAGGTTTTAAAAGTTCGATATCTTCTGTTAAGATAGCGATTTGAACTGCTATATTTCCAGTGTCTTTAGAATTTTTACCGAATTTTTCAGTTAATTCTAATTTTCTTTGTTTTGAAACCATAATATCTCCTTTAAATTTGAAATCATTATGTTTATAACCCAGATGTTTTATATATCAAAACTCCGAGCTATAAATTTGTGTTTTATATGAAAAAATCTGATATTTCCTAGTATCTGTAAGTTTTATTTAATAATTACATATTGCAATTATTTTTAATTATATAACTTTTTAAGTTAAATTGCTTTAATTCTAAACCTAATTTAATAAATTAAATAATATTTCTTTAGATTTCGCAATATCAGTGTCACTTAAAAATGCTTCATATTCATTTTTAATTAATCTAACTACTTTTCTGAATTCAATAACTATTTGACTATCTGCTAAATCTTCAAGTTCAAAGTTAAATAAATCTAAATAAATCGAATGATCCAAATCAATTAATATGCTTGCATATATTACTAAATCTTCAAAATAAATCACACCTGAATATACACCTGGATGAATGTTTATTAAATTTGCAGATTTTGTGATTATTAAATCAGAATTGACATTACAACTGATTGCATAATTGAAAACTAATAATGAATTAACAAAATCTAAATCACCAAATTCTATGCTTTCTTTTAGTTTTGATGTGCTAATTTTTACATTTTCAATTTTCTGAGTTGGCTCAGTAATAAATGAATAATTTTCATTTAAAGTATTCTCATTTTTTGCAAGTTCAAAATTATAACTTGCTCGATGACCGAATTTATAATCTTCACCAGATATAAATGTGACTTTTTTATTTTGACCCAATTTATTTAAAAATAAAATTCCATCTCAATTTCTGATCGCTTCAAAATCAAGTTCAATAATTGAATCTAAATCCAATTGAGTAAGCTGCATATATTTTGCATTCTTATCTGTAAAACTAGTTCCATTATCTTTTGGCAGCAATTTCTCAGAATTAAAACAAACTAAAATAACTCTGCTATCTTCATTTTGTTTTTTTAATTCAATAGCCTTTTTATAGAGTTGATAGTGACCTAAATGAAATGAATTAAATTCACCTAAAAGAAAAATATCATTATCTTTTGTCTCAAAATCATCTAAATCATAGATTAATAAATCTTCCATATTAAATTAAACCTAATTCTTTTAATTTTAAATATGCTCCATCGTATTCAGCATCTAACATAATTTCATCAGCATATTTTTTAACACTGTTGCTTGCAGTTTCTGTAGTTACACCAATATAAGCTTTTTGTAGCATATCAACATCATTTGCTCCATCACCGAAGGCAATTAGGTTTTCTTGCAATGTGAAACCAAGTCTTTCACACAACACTTCTAAAGCAGTACTTTTCATACAGTTTTTTGGACTAATGAAAATTCCATTACTTCAAGTTGAAGACACCTCCATTGATAAATTGTTATCTTCGATGAATTTTTGCATTTCTTTACCTAATATTTTTGCGTCAGGTGTGTTAATTGTAATCATATATAAATCATCATTTGATAGTTCTTTTTCATCAAAATCATAATAATTAGTCATAAACGGTCTAATAAATCAAGATCTTAAATCCATTGTAGGCGACTTAAAGACTTTATCAAAATCAGTTACTGCAAATGCAACAATTTTATCTTTGTATGCATTATAAAACTTAACAACATCTTCTTTAAGAAGGGTATTTTTGTAAATAAATTTCTCAGTTTTAAGATCATAAATAAATGATCCATTTGCCCCTATAAAGTAGTCTGGTTGAAGAACTTTTAAAAAATCACCAATTGTTGCGAATTCTCTTGCTGTAGCTAAAACTGAAACAATTCCATTTTGTTTTAATAATGGAAAAATTTTTCTTGTATTTAATGAAAATTCTCTGATCCCTTTAGCTAATAATGTCCCATCAATATCAAATGCAGCTACTTTAATATTATCTTTGATTGTTTTCATATAAATTTATCCTTTCAATCGAAACTTTTTTAGGTTTAAAAATACCTTTTATTACTTGCCCAATGGCTCAAACTTCATTTTCATTTGGTGAATAAAGTAGGTAATCACCATCTTCTTTTTCAACTTTAAATTCATTACCATTTCTAATGAATTTAAAAATTTCATTATTTGAAATCATTTTTTTTAGATTTAATAATTTATCAATTTGAATTTGTTTATAGTGTTCTTCAGACAAGTCATCAACAGAAACATTTCCACAGCTTACTCTTTTTAAATAAGTCATTACACAATTTGTTCCTGCTTTTTGTGCCGTATCAACTAAAACACTTCTAACGTAGGCGCCTTCAGAAACTTTTAATTCAACTGTTGCTTCTTGAGTTTGCTCATCAAAATCAATTAAATTGTAAGTAAATATTTCTATTGGCTGTTTTCTTAATTCAACTTCCTTTTGCTCTCTTGCATACTCATATGCTTTCTTACCATTTATCTTTTTTGCACTATATATAGGTGGTATTTGAAATTTTAACGTTTTAACGTACTCCATTGCTTCAAGAAATTCTTGTTTTGTAATTGGTTTATTATTTAGCATTTCAACCTTACCATCAACATCATACGTGTCGCTTTTGTAATTGAATTTACATTTTGCTATATAAGTTTTAGTTTTGTCAGCAATATAAGGCAACAATTTAGTTTCAAAATCCGTTGCAAAAATTATTAAACCACTTGCTAATGGGTCTAAAATTCCAGAATGGCCTATTTTTTTGGCACCCAATTCTTTTTGTAAACCTCTAATAGTTTTATTTGAAAAATCACCACTTTTTTTATGATATTTGTAAAACATAATGCACCTACTTTTAGTATTTAAATTTTATAAGAAAAAATAATATTAATTTAATATTATTTGCAAAGTTATTCAATCACAAAAGTGCTATAATACTTTCAACTATGAATACATCTAAAAATCCAATTATTATTTTCACTGGACCTAGTGGTGTAGGAAAAGGGACAGTTGAAAGATTATTATTCGAATACGATGAGTTAAACTTATCGTTATCTTGTTCTGCTACAACAAGACTTCCTAGAGAAGGGGAGTTAGATGGTATTCATTACTATTTCATTGATAGAGATAGATTCAGAGACAAAATTAAAAGTAGAAAATTTCTTGAATTTTCTTACCATTTAGATAATTATTATGGAACTTTATATTCTGAGTTAGATAAGATTCATAAAAAACATAAAGTGCCTATGTTAGAAATAGAAACAAATGGTGCTAAACAAGTTATTAAGAAGTTTACTCAAGATACAAGAGAAGCTGATAAATATCACTTAATAACTATATTTTTAGCTCCACCATCAGTTGATGATTTAAGAAAAAGAATTTTAAACCGTGGTTCTGAAAATCCACAAACTCTTAAGAGTAGACTTAAAAAAGCTGAAGAAGAAATTGCTGATTCACACATTTTCCAATACATCGTTGTAAATGATGTTCCTGAAAGAGCGGCAGAAGAAATCAGAAGCATTCTACACAAGGAGCTTGGAATTGAGTAGTTTCTATTTTGAATCATTACAAGGTATTAGACCTAAAAACGATGATAGAGTAGCTGTATTTGAAAATGATACAGCTTATTTATCTATTCTATGCGATGGAATTGGTGGACAACCACACGGTGATACGGCTGCTCAAACAATAATTTCAAGATTTAAAACAGAATTTCAAAGCATTGGAACTCTTAATTCAGCAATTGCTATTGAATATTTTATAAAAAACACATTCGACAAAGTTCATAATGATTTTTACAAATTAATCAAAGAAGATCCATCAAAATTTACAATGGGTTCAACTTGTGTTGGATATTATTTTTCTAAATTGTTAAATTCACTTGTGATTTTTAACATCGGTGATAGTAGATGTTATTTATTAATTAAAAAATCTAAAAAAACAGAGCTTAAGTTGATGACAAGAGATCACAACTTATTAAATAAGCTTAATGAAGAAAATAAAGATTCATCAACTTTTTCAGATAGCTATTTAAGATTGCTTGTTAATGCTATTAGTTACAATAACAAAAAACATTTTGATGTTGACTTATTTGTTTTAGATCCAAAATCGTTAGATATTATTGAGTGAATTTTATTAACTTCAGATGGTATTCACGAATTTGTTTCAACTTCAAAAATTGAAAATATTTTAACATCAACTAATTGTCCTGAAGAGGCTACTAAAAAGATAGTCTCAGAGGCACAAAAGAATAAATCAAGTGATAATATGAGTATAGTTTTGCAAAGATTGAGAGGTACAAATGGGTAAATCAAATGAACAAATTAATTTAAATCCTCAATCTAATATTTATAAAAAATACGATGTTCAAAGAATTCTTGGAACAGGAGGAATGGGAACTGTTTTTTTGGCTACATTCAAGAATGATAAAAACAAAAAAGTAGCAATTAAATATCTAAATAATATTTTTAATGAAACTGAAGCTAAAAGATTTGAAGATGAAGCTAAATTACTCTCAAAAGTAAAATCTAAGTACTTACCAAGTTTTTATGAGCATCATAAAAGTTCATCTGAAGAATACTATGTTATGGAATATATTAGTGGCTTGACATTGCACGACCACATTCGAAAACATACATCCTTAAGTGCTAAAAAAGCAAGATCATACATTATGGAAATCGCTGAAGGAATAGGTGAACTTCATGCGCACGGAATTATTCACAGGGACATAAAAAGTCAAAATATCATAATTACTAATGACCAAAAAATTAAAATCCTAGACCTTGGTATTTCATTAACGCCTGAATCACAAAGATTAACAAGAGAAAACGCAGTTATTTGTAGCCCATATTATGCAGCACCTGAATACTCAATTAAAAATCACAAAATAACAAAAGCTGTTGATATTTATGCTTTAGGTGTTTTATTGTTTGAAATGTTAACGGGAACTTATCCATACAAAAGCGAACACGAGCACGAAACAATAACATTGCATTATAAAGGTACATTCCCATCAGCCAGAAACTTTACTGATATCCCTCAAGCATTGGATAATGTTATCTTGAAAGCTACAGCTAAAAAACCTGCGGATAGATATCAAACTGTTTTTGAATTTAAAAAAGCGGTCAGCGAATCGCTTGATTCATCAAAAATGTTTGAGACACCATTGAAACCTGGTAAAGCTAAACAAAAGAAAAAACTTAGCAATATTATCAACAGCAATGCTTTTCTAATTACAATGATTGTTATTATTCTTGTAATAATTCTTGCAGTAGTTTTATGATTCACAATTTGAGGTAACAATTAATGATTTACAAAGTCACAAAAATTGTTGCAGGAATTTATACATTGCAAAATAATCAAGGTGAGATTTTAAATATACCTGCAGCAGGTAAATTAAGATACCAAAATCAAACACCTATTGTCGGAGATAATGTTTTAGTTGAGAATAATCAATTAAAGGAAATCTTAGAAAGAAAAAACGAATTCATAAGACCCAAAGTTGCAAACGTTGATCAAATGATTGTTGTAATGTCTGTTAAGGATCCACAATTTCAATTTTTTTTAGTTGATAAATATCTTGCGATTATTGAATTTAAGAAAATTAAGCCAGTTATCTTTTTAACCAAGACCGATTTGGATTTTGAATACTCTAGAGAAATTTATGAATATTACTCAAATATTGGTTATAAAGTATTTTTAATCGATAATCTAAAACCATCAAGCTACATAAATGATGTTAAACAAATATTTAAAGATAAATATTCTGTTTTTATGGGTCAAAGTGGCGTTGGAAAAACAACAACTATCAATAATTTGGGTCAATTTAGCTTTGACACTCAAGAAATTTCTAAGGCACTAGGAAGAGGAAAACATACAACAAGAGTTGTGTCAATAATCCCTTTTAATGATGGTTATGTTATTGATACACCCGGCTTTTCATCCTTAAATTTAGATTTAACACCAGTTGAATTAGCACAAAGTTTTGAAACATTTTATGAGTTATCAAAACTTTGCAAATTCAGAAACTGCTTGCACATAAACGAAAAAGATCAAGACTGCGCTATCAAACAACAAATTAACACTAAGCTAGTTCCTTTAAAACGTTATGAAAATTATGTAAAATTAAATCAAGAAATTAATGAAAATAAAAGAGGATTTTAATATGACAAAATATGTAACACCAAGTTTATTAAATGTTGAAAAAGAAAACAGATTACCAATGGCTAATACATTGGTTGAAAATAGCATCAAATGAATTCACTATGATGTTATGGATGGAAAATTCGTTCCTAACACAGCGATTCAAGTAGAAGAAATTGAAAACATCGATAAAAATGGTTTAAAACACCTTAAAGATGCTCATTTAATGGTTGTTAACCCTTATGATTATGTAGATCAAGTTAAAGATGTAGTTGATATCATCACATTCCACTTTGAAGCTATTAAAGATGATCTTAAAAAATTTGATGAATTTTTAACTCAAAAATATGATGAATTAAAAATCGGTTTAGCAATCAAACCATCTACATCAGTTGATGAAATTAAGCCATTTTTAGATAGATTAGCTCTTGTTTTAGTTATGTCTGTAGAACCAGGCGCTGGAGGGCAAAAATTTATGCCATCTGCGTTAGAAAAAATAGCTTACTTAAAAGATTTGAAAATTGAAAATGGTTACGAATACTTAATTCAAGTTGATGGAGGAATTAACAATGTAACTGGGCCAGAAGCTTTTAAAGCAGGTGCTGATGCATGTGTTGCAGGAACATACATTGTTGTTGAACCAACAAAAGAAAGAATTCAATCAGTTTTAGGACACCATAGATAATTTTAGAAATTAGCAACAATTGTTGCTTTTTCTTTTATATTTTTCACTCTTATATAACCTAATAAAAAACATTTTTTTATTTTCAAAATATTTTTTTTGTTTTATAATATTGATGTGTTTGGGGGGATAGCAAAGCGGCCAAATGCGGGTGGCTGTAACCCACTTTCTTCGGATTCGGGGGTTCGAATCCCTCTCCCCCCACCATGATTGCCCCATAGCCAAGCGGTAAGGCAGTGGGTTTTGGTTCCACGATGCGTTAGTTCGAATCTAACTGGGGCAGCCATATCACCGAAAGGTGTTTTTTTATTACCTTTTTTACATTACTTTTTTATTAAAAACGCAATTTTTGAATAAAAATAGTTTAAATTTGCGCTTTTTGAATTTTGACCTCTTAAATTTATCTTTTGTGCTAAAATTTAAAAACTATGAATAATAACAAACAATTAGAGAAAATTACACCATTAGAACAAGACTTCACACAATGATATACAGATGTTGTTCAAAACGGAAAATTAATGATGTACGGACCTACAAAAGGTACAATGTTTTTACTTCCTAACTCATATGGAATTTGAGAACTAATTCAAAAAAATTTAAATAAAGCATTCAAAGAAAAAAATGTTCAAAATGTTAACTTGCCATTATTAATTCCTGAATCACTTTTCAACAAAGAAAAAGAACACATTGATGGATTCAATCCTGAACTTGCTACAGTTACAATGGCCGGTAATAAAGAGTTAGATGAGAAACTTTTTATTAGACCTACATCAGAGGTTTTATTTGCACACTTATTTAAAAACTCAATTCAATCATATAAAGATTTACCAATGATCTACAACCAATGAGTAAGTGTTATTAGATGAGAAAAAACAACTAGACCATTTTTAAGATCTAGAGAATTCTTATGACAAGAAGGGCATACAGCTCATTCATCATCACTGGAAGCTAGAACTCTTTCGAAAGAAATGATTAAAGTGTATTCTAAATTCCTTAAGAAATACCTTGCTATTCCTACTATTATAGGTAAGAAAACACCAAATGAAAAATTCGCAGGTGCATGTACAACTTGGACAATTGAAGCTATGATGAAAAATGGATATGCTCTTCAAGCAGGAACTAGCCACTATTTAGCTCAAAACTTCTCAAAACCTTTTGAAATTATTTTTAAAAATGAAAAGAATGAATTTGAAAATGTTTATCAAACTTCATGAGGTTGCACAACTAGATTAATTGGTGCACTTATTATGACACATGGTGACAATAGAGGAATTGTTATCCCTCCTTATGTTGCTCCAGTTCAAGTTGATATTTTAGAATTATTCGCAAATAAGAATCCACAAATTCATGAAACAGCTAAAAAACTTTTTGATGACCTTTCAAGAAAATTCCGTGTTAGATTAGATGATACTGATAAAAACCCAGGTTTCAAAGCTTCAAACTCAGAAATCAAAGGAGTTCCATTAAGAATCGAACTTGGACCTAGAGATTTAGAAAACAATCAAGTTACAATCGTTAGAAGAGATACTCTTGAAAAATCACAAGTAGCAATTAAAGATGTTAAAAATGTTGTTTCAGGCTTATTAAAACAAATTCATGATAATTTATATGAACAAGCCGAACAAAGATTAATTAATAATCAAGAATACGTTTATAACTACGAAGATTTCAAATCAAAAATAGCTGAAAACAAGTTTGTTATTGCTCCATTTTGCTGTGATGGAAATGTTGAAGATCAAATCAAAGAAGACACCGGAGCAACAGCAAGATGCATTCCTCTTTCTTTAGACAAACCAGTCAAGGATGTTGAGTGTTTTTGAGAGGGTTGTGATAAGAAAACAAGTAGATATGTGGTCTTTGCAAAGGCATATTAAAAATGATGTTGTACATCATTTTTTTATATTCTATTTTTGCATTAAATGTAAACAAAGCAATGCCTTTGTTCTTTTTTAGTATTTTTTTGATCAAAATCGGTAATTTTTTTACAAAATAAGTGTGAAAGGAGGACAAATATGGCCAAAAATATTCAAAAAATAATTACATATATAAATTTATTAAACGGAGAAAACATGCAAGAAAATCTATTAACCGAAGCACAAGAAAAAGCATTATATGCTCAAG
Organism: Mycoplasma sp. 1232; assembly: GCF_034863345.1. Classification (NCBI taxonomy): domain Bacteria; kingdom Bacillati; phylum Mycoplasmatota; class Mollicutes; order Mycoplasmatales; family Mycoplasmataceae; genus Mycoplasma; species Mycoplasma sp. 1232. Next base: position 18,892 of record NZ_JAYFFB010000008.1, on the reverse strand, counting down.
AGTGTGCAGTAGTCAATAATATATTTAAATTAAGAGATATTTTTATTAAAAATCTTAAAAGTAAAATAGTTAATTTAGAAACTATTTTAAGACACAAAAATGATCCTGAGGTTTCTAAACAACTTGAGATTGAAACTAACAAACTCAAAAAAGACTCTTCATTAGTCGGATTAGTTTTATCATTGATGAAAATTCAAAATTCTTGAATAATCAACAAAATGTATTGTGATGAAGAAACAAGATATAACAAGGAATGATATACTGATTATTTCTCAAAGACCACATTCTACAAGAGAAAACGAGACGCTATCAAAGAGTTTATAGAAATTTACTTTAACTATGTATAACATTGTGTCCATACACAATCAGGATACTTATATTGTTGAGCAAAGAGACTTCAAAGTAAACATATTAAATGGTGGAAATCTAGGAAATTTTGATTTAAGTAATTTTGATTTACCATTTATTATTAGTATAGATAGAATTTTACCAAATGGATATACAGACATCAGTTTTGGATTTAAAGATAAAATCAATACACCATTTACTGAAGCTCTTAGATACCTTCTAAAAAGAAGATTTAATCTAAACATTTTAAATAATAAATTTACTATTAAAGCTTATGTTTTTATTAATAAGGAACAAAAAGCTGAATTTAGTACTGATGATTTTGGTCTTAGTAATTTCAAGAGACTGAATTTCATTGAGTTAAATACACCATTCAATAAATTAAATTCAATCTTCATTAGGTTCACATTTACATCCAAAGTTCTGGGAATTGAGGAAGAATTATTTAAGGAATATCAGGTAATTTTCGGGAATGAAATTAAGAATTCACAACAAATATCTCCACAAAATTTATTATTTAAAATCAAAGTACCTTACTCATATGTTTTTAATTTTTCTGAAAATTCAACTTACTGAACTAAAAAGTACTATCACAATATCATTTTAGAATTACCAAAAATTAATAATACAAATCAATTCACGAATTTATTGAAAATTACACAATTTAATGATAAAAAAGATAATTTGATGCCTGGAGAAAATAATAAAAATACAGATATGCAAATTAATGTCAATGAAGTTCATATAAATAATTTCTTATCCAAGAATGAAAAAATTAATTTGCATTTAGAAAAGGAAAATGACGATAATATTCATCACTCTGGGCTAATTGAAAATAACTTTTATCACAAGGTGGTAAGGATAGATGATTATTTAACTACTAATGAATCAGATGTAACAATTAACAAAATTCCAGGATTAATACCTAGTAAATCTTTAAAAATTCCATATCAATATAGTGGTCTATTAACTTTCAAATTTCCAATTTCCACACCTTATTTCAATTTTGATTTCATCAAAACTTTTGATATCAAACCCACTCACCTTTACGAAAGTAATGCAGATAAAAGGTTGAAAATTACTTATTTTGATGATGACAATCCTAAAGTTACATATCGCTTCGTAATTGACTTAAAAGATTCAATTAAAATAATTAAAGAAGAATTTTTCAACTTCAATGAGTTCATTTTAGATGAACAGACAAAGAAAAGACTTAATCAAAAAAATCAGTAAAGTTGTACTTATTTGTGTTGCCGGTGGTTTAATAGGGACTGGTGCATACTTTCTACATAAAAACTTATCAGAAAATAGAAAAAAGTTTGAAGAAGTTCCTGGCAAAAGATGAAAAAGAAATGATGGAAAAGTCAAAAATTATTACGATTACGAAGAAGATGAGAATTCCTGATTTTTTCCAACATTAGAGGCTAAATATTTTGAAAAATTTGTAAAAGTTGATGAATATGGATTTAAATACATTGATGAAGACATTGTTAAATCTGTAATTCACGACGTAATAAGAAGATTTCCTACAAAATATGGTTCAATTTTGTTCGATTATAAAATTATCAATAAAAATCAAATTTTTATTTATATGAAGCACATTAATGAAGACAAAGTAAAAACTAAAACTTACTTAATAGAGCTTAAATAATATATAATTAAGCCATGAATTCAAATATTAAAGACTTAGTTTTTAGTGAACTTAAAAAAATATCTAAAAATAAAAACATCACAGAAGACTCTAATATTAGAGAACTTGGAGTTGACTCTCTTGATCTAGCTGAATTAATTTTTGACGCTGAAGAAAGATTAGGAATTACAATTTCTGATGATGAATTAAGAGATGTAAAAACAGTTAAAGATGTTATTAGGATTTTAGATAAATAATATATAATATAGATGGCTTAGGAGTATAGTTCAACGGTAGAACAACGGGCTTCAACCCCGTGTGTTGTGGGTTCGAATCCTGCTACTCCTGCCATTTTTTTGTACTCTTTTTTATATTAAATAAAGTAAAATTACTAATATGAAAGAAAAAATTAAATTCGGTGTGCTAGGGACTGGAGCATTCGGTTCTGCATTAGCAAATATTTTGATTGAGAATAATTTTCCAGTAATGATGTATGGAATTAATGAACAAGAAATTAGCGATATTAACAATGGATATAATCGCAAATTTTTTGGCGAGATTCCATTTAAAAACTCTAATCTTATTTCAGCAACAAATGATTTATGCCACTTTTATGAAAATGTAAACACAGTTATCCTAGCTGTTCCTTCAGTTGCAGTTGGTGCAATTTTAAGACAATCAGCTAAAGTGCTTGGAAACAAAAAAATTAGCATTATCAACTTATCAAAAGGTCTTGAACCTGAAACAAAACAATTCTTTTCTGACTATATAACTTCTGCATTTGATAAAAATCTTGAAAATCTTGCGTCAATTATGGGACCATCATTTGCGATTGAAGTTTTTGAAGGGAAACTTACAATGGTTAACATTGTGGGGACAAATTCAAAGTTCAACCAAGAAGTTGCACAATGCTTTAATAATTCACATTTTTATGTAAAACCATATGATGATATTAAAGGTGCTGAGGTCTTTGCTGCTCTTAAAAATGTTTTAGCCATTGGATTAGGTATGACATCAGTTTTATATCCAGGTCAAAATTCACACGCTGGGCTCCTTACATTAGGGACTTATGAAATATTTAAAATATATAAAACTATGTTCCCCAATGAGGAAGATACAATTGGCTACAATTTTGCAGGTATGGGGGATATTTTCTTAACATGTTCATCACCTACAAGTAGAAACTTTAGTTTTGGTATTAATGTTGCAAAAGTAGGTGTTAGCGAAGCTTTAGCAACACAAAACGTAACTACCGAGGGTTACGATACAGCAATAACATTACAAAAAATAATTGAAGAATATAACATTAAAGATATTCCATTTCTACAAGGAATTATCGATGTTTTATTCAATGAGAAAGACCCAAAAGTCATTTTAGATTCAATAATTTAAACGTGCTCTCGCATGTTTATTTTTTACACCCTTAATTTTTAATATAGTGTAAAATATTATTAATTTATTAATAATATTGGAGGTAACCATGATTACACATACAAAAGATAAGAAAAAATCAGAAGTTGTTGTTAAAGTTAAAATTAATCAAGCAGATTTTGATAAAAAATTAAAAGAATTTACAGACAAATTAGCTAAAAAAGTTAAAGTTAAAGGTTACAGACCAGGAAAAGCTCCTAAAGCTGAAATCGAAAAATATGTAGACCACAGAGCTGCATTTACTGATACAGTTAACTCATTTAGCAATGAAAATCTTCCAGCTGTTTTTGAATATGCTGCAAAAAACAAAATTAAAGCAGCTAGATACCCAATGTTAGACTTACAAAAAGATGGCGAAGATCTTTACTTAGTTTACATTTTTGTTGAAGAACCAGATTTTGCAGTAGATCCTAAAAAATTAAAATTAGACTACAAATCAATTAAAGTAGCTAAAAAAGATGTTGATGATATGAAAAAAGATATCCAAGAAAAATTATCTGTTAATGAAGAAATTACAGATAAAAAAGCTAAAACAAAACTTGGAGACACAGTTAACATTAACTTCAAAGGATTTATTGACAACACACCATTTGAAGGTGGAGAAGCTGAAAACTATGATTTAAAATTAGGTTCAAAAACATTTATTCCAGGATTTGAAGATCAACTTGTTGGTAAATCAGTAGGATGAAAAGGTGATGTAGTTGTTACATTCCCTGCTGACTACTTCGTTAAAGAATACCAAAACAAAGAATCAGTATTCCAAGTTTCAATTAACTCAATAAAGAGATTAAAATTATTCGAATTTACAGATGAAAACGTTAAATTACTTGGTGATCCAAAAATCACAGATCTTAAATCACTTGAAAAAGAACTTAAAAACAATGTTTTCATTAAAAAATTCTTCTCAAACGTTGATTCATTCTACCTTTCATTAATTGAACAAACAATCAAATTAGCAAAAGTTAACTTGCATCCATCATTCGTGGAAGAAAGACTTGGATTATTAAAATCTGAATTCGAAAAACAATTAAAACAATTTGGAATGAAGAAAACTGAGTACTTACAATTAATCAAATCATCAGAAGCTGATTTAGAACAAGAATTTGTGAAACAAGCCACAAAAGATGTTGAAAACGCTAAAGCTATTCAATACTGAGTTGCTAAATATCCAGTTAATGCTTCAGCAGAGCAAATCGCAGAATTTACATCAAAAATTGAAGCGTTTGGATTTAATAAATCTGTAACAAACAACTTAATTATCTCAGCATTAAGAATGTCATTAATTTTAGCTGACGTGAACTCAGAAGCTGCAGCTAACTTAGAAAGTGACTTTACAAAAATTACAAAATAATACTTTTAATCATCAACTAACTCATTTAAATAATATGAGTTAGTTTTTTTATGCCTTGTTTCTGTAAAATAAGTAAATTAAAAAATGAACAACTTATATTGTTCATTTTAAAAAACATAATTTTAATTAGTAACAACTAAATTATCATTTTGAAATTTCGTTACCATTTGCGTCTTTTTGTTTTCCACAAACAGCTAAAATGAAGTCAACAATTGGTCAAATTCCAACTGAAAATCATCATCCTACTAAAAGTTTTAATAAACCTAATCCGATTCTTCCAGCATAGAATCTGTCTACTCCAAATGCTCCTAAGAAGAATGATAATAAAGTTAAGATTAATCTGCTTTTTGGTGATACTGAATTCATAAATACCTCCTAATTAATCTACAATTTAATTATAAATTATTTAAAAGTTTTTTTATTTTTTTCAGGAAAAAGCTAGATAGGCAACTTGAGCTATCATAGCACCATTATCTGTTGCATATTTTAATGATGGAACAATAGTGTTTTTATGCAATTTACAAAACTCTTCCCTTAGGTAAGAGTTAGCAGAAACTCCACCACCTAAAACTAAAGTTTTAACATCATATTTCTCTAATGCTGCTTTAGTTTTACTAATCAAGTAGTCAATAGCTGTTTTTTGAAAAGAAACAGCAAGTTGCTCCTTGTCAAGTTCTTCATTTTTCATTTGAGCTTTGTTAACTTTATTTAAAACTTGTGTTTTAAGACCACTAAATGAAAAATCTAATTCATTTTCTGTGTGTGGAAATGTTAATTTTGTAAATTCACCATCATATTCTTTGAAAAGCTTATCGATAATTGGTCCACCAGGAAAACCTAGACCTAATCTTGAAGAAACCTTATCGAAAGCTTCTCCAACAGCATCATCAAGCGTCTCTCCGATGATTTCCAAATCATCTACATCTTTAGCATAAATTAATTGCGTATGTCCACCAGAAACTAATAAACATAATGCAGGGAATGCAATTTCGTTAGTTAATGTGGCTGATAAAAAGTGACCAACAAGGTGATTGACAGGCACTAAAGGTTTATTTATTGCTAGTGCAAAAGCACTTGCAAATAAATAACCAACTTGTAGCGTTCCTATTAAACCAGGTTCTTTCGTGTAAGCAATATAATCAAAAGAATCTGGATCATATTTTTGCAATATTAATTCCTGAATAAGCGCGATATTTTTAACATGCTCACGTGAAGCTATTTCAGGAATGGTTCCTCCGAACTCTTTAAAAATATCAATTTGTGAAATTGTTCATAAATCTAAAACTTTTCCATCTTCTAAAACTGCTAAAGATGTGTCATCATGGGAAGTTTCAATACCTAAAATTCTCATTAGTTTACACCTCCAATTTGAGGTTGTTTAATATATAAAGGTTCTACGCTCATAGTGTTTTCTTCTTTGAATTTATCTTTAAAATCCTTGAAGCTATCAATCATTTTTTTATAATCTACTTTGTCAACTTCAGTTGAATCCTTATCAGCTATTTGAATGGTGTTTTTATCATAAAAATATACTTTTGAACCTTGTGCATCTATATAGAAGTTTTCTTTATTAGGACTTAATGTTTCTAAAATTTCAAATGTATGAATTGTAAATAGAGGTTTTTTAAATAAAAGAGCAAAAGTTCTAAAGTAAACTAAAGAACTTCTTACACCAGTGAAAAAACCTGGACCCTTGTTTATATAAAAGTTATTAATTTTATCTACTGTTAAATTATTTTTGCTCAATATCAGTTGAAATTGTTCAGTTATTAACTGAACTTTTTTCTTATAACCTTCTAATAAAGCAAAGTCAACAACATTGAAATCTTTATCAAATAAAACTAAAACAAAGTCCTCTGTTGCTGTATCTAAATAAACATTCATTATTTAACCTCTATAATTTCAAAAACATGTTTTTCATCTTCATTAATATATGCATTAATTTTTACATAATGTGTAAAATCTAAATTTTGCAAGTTAGCTCATTCAATAACAACTAAATTATCATCAAAATAATCTTCAAACTCATCAATTGAAGATTTAAAGTTGTATAGATCAATATGAATTAGACCATCATAGTCTTTCATATATGAAAAACTTGGTGATGTAATCTTCTCTTTTATGCCTATTTTTTTACCTAATAATTTAGTGAAAGTAGTTTTTCCGGCTCCTAAATCACCTGATAATAATAAAAATTGTTTCTCTTTAAATAGTTCAAAATTTTGATTTATAAAAAGTTCTAAGTCTTGCAGACTAGAACAAACGATTTTTTTTAGCATTCTATAATGTACTAATTTTTTCTTCAGTTAAGTTTTTAGATAATTGAACTACAACAATAGTTTCAGGTCCTGTATGAACTGAAATACAGTTAGGTAATAATGTTGTGAAAACTCTATTTTTCCCCTTGCTTTTTATATAATCAACAACATCTTTTAAGTCACCTGAATTTGAATGGATAATTAAGATATCTTTATCGTTATCTTTTAATTTAGTATCAATATTCTTGTAAATTGTTTTTAAGAATACTAAACCTTTTCCTTCTTTTTCTAATTTCCCTTTATAGAAACTTACAATAGGAATGATTCTAAGCAATCTAGCAACAACAGCTGCAGCAGGTGTTAATCTTCCTCCTTTTAATAAGTATTCATTGTGTTTAGGGAAAATTGAAACTTTTTGTCTCTCATCTCATTGTTCAATTTCTCTAATTGCTTCATCAACATCAGTTCCATTTTTGATTAATTCAACAAAATCTCAAACTTGAAGTGTGATTAACGATGCAACAAAAATTGACTCAATAACTCTTAATTTTGGATATGATGATTCAAGAGCCTTTAAGTTTTGATATTGACTTGATAAATGTTTTGAAATAGGGAAAACAACAACATAATCGTGTGTTTTTGATAACTCACTAATTAAATCTTCTGCTACCCCGATCGGTGTTGCAGAAGTTCTATAGGTTTTTGTATCTAGATTAAAGTAAGTGAAAAAATCTTCTGGTGTTAAATCGATACCATCATTGTATGTTTTTCCATCTAATTCAATTCTTAAAGGAAGATAAAATCATCCTAAATCTTCAGCTTGTTTTTTATTTAATCCTGAAGCTGAATCTACTACTATAGCTACCTTTTTCATAAATTCAATTATATTAAATTTATGTATAATTTTGTTTATGATATTGTTTAATAATTTGGATAAATCATTCTCAAATGTATCTATTATTTTTGTTGATAGTAGAGTTTCGAAAACTCAACAAATACAACTTGATAATATGATTATTTTTTCAGATGATAATAAAAAAATACATTCTATAAATTTACTTGATAATAAGCTTCTTGATATTGAACCTAGTTCAAAATTTGGTGCATTAAATGCAGAACAAATTGCAAAATTATCTTCACTTTTAGTCAAAAATGGTTTTGCTTTAGAAAATGAACCTAAAATCATTTATGGTTTAATTACAAAAAGAGAAAATCACCCTAAAAGTGAGAAGTTATTTGTTCTAGAAGTTTTAATTAATAAAGAAACAAATGAACATATTCAATTAGTTACAAACACATTAGATTCTCAAGAAGGTAAAGTTGTTGTTTTATCATTGCCAGGAACAACTGTTTTCAGTGGTCTAGAAGTCTTAGAAGGCGAAATGCTTAATGTAAAAAGTTACGGAATGCTATCAGGATACAGAACTTTAGGAATCGATAGAGAAGGATTAATTTTTGGAACAAGCGAACAAATTGGAAAGGATTTTGAATTTTAAAATGAATGTACTTAAAGAATTAAGATACCGTGGTATTTTGAAGGCCATTAGTAATGAGGAAAAATTCAACTCACTTCCAGAAGGTGTTGGAGTTTACTGTGGTTTTGACCCAACAGCAACAAGTTTACACTTAGGAAATTACATTCAAATAGCTAACTTATTAAGATTTAAACAAGCAGGTTTTACAACTTATGCAATCCTAGGTGGAGCTACAGGAATGATTGGTGACCCTTCTTTCAAAGATTCAGAAAGACAACTTCTTGATGATGTTACTGTTTTAGAAAATAAAAATAAAATTAAGGCACAGCTTGAATCATACGGTTTAACTGTTGTTGATAACTATGATTTTTACAAAGATATGAATATTTTAGAATTTCTTAGATCTGTAGGTAAATTAGTAAATATTTCATATATGCTTGCCAAAGATTCAGTTGCTTCTAGAATTGAAAAAGGATTAAGTTTTACCGAATTCACTTACCAATTAATTCAAGGTTGAGACTTTGCCACTTTATACAAAGATAAAAATATTTGCATTCAATTCGGTGGTTCAGATCAATGAGGAAATATCACAACTGGTTTAGATATGATTTCTACATTGCACGGAAACGATCATAAGGCAGTCGCAATTACAGCTAACTTATTAACTGATGCAAATGGAAATAAATTTGGTAAATCAACAGGTGGTGGTAGTTTATGATTAGATGCATCAAAAACAAAACCATTTGTTATGTATCAATTCTTGTTAAATCAACCTGATAGCGAAGTTGAAAAATTACTTAAATGATTAACGTTTTTACCATTAGAGCAAATTGAGCAAATTATTGAAAAACACAAAGAGCAACCTTCATTAAGATATGCACAAAAAGAGCTAGCTTATGCAGTTATTTCCGACGTTCACTCTAGTGCTGAAGCTAAAAAAGCAAAATTAATTTCAGAAATATTATTTAATAAAAATTTAGATTTATCAAATTATTCAGCAGAAGAAATATCTGATATTTATGAAGATATTAACCATTTTGAATTAGTTAAAGATCAAAATTTAATTAATCAACTTATTGAAAATAACATTATTAAATCAAAACGTGAAGCTAGAGAATTTATTACAAATAATTCAATTAAGCTCAATTTAGAACCAGTAAATGAAGACAGCATTTTAAATTCAAGTTTATGAAATAACAAATTCGCACTTCTTCACGTTGGTAAGAAAAATATTTATTTAATCAAAATTAAATAGAAATGAAAAATTCTCATCGATTGATGAGAATTTTCTTATACCTTTGAAGTTCTGCTCAAAATTGGATGATAATAAGCTTCAATCTTTTCTTTTAAATCAGGTAAATACCGAACTAATTCTTTTTTAAAAGTTTTATCGTGTTTAATAAAACCTACTGCATGCAATAATTCGTGAACCACAGTTTCTTTAATAAAATACTCATCGATTAAATACAATCTCTCATTGAACATTATTAAAAATTGTTTTTTGGGGTCTGATGATCTAATTACACATCTTCCTCAATATGATTTTGAGTTTTTTAACTCCCATCTTCACCTTTTATCAAGGTTCATTATTTGTGAATATTCATCAAAATATTTCTGAATAATTATTGAAATTTGCTCTCTTGCAAACTCCAATAATAATGGTTTTATTCTTCTTTCAGACCTACAACGTAGTGATTTTGCTACTTTTTGACTTGAGTCAAATATGTAAAGATAATTATTAGGAAGCAATTTATAAGTGTATCTTTCTCCTAATAAAACAAATCAATCTTTATCAACTGAAATTTCATTTTCAGCAAGTAATTTATGTGTATAAACCATAATTAAAGATAAAGAAAATGCCTATTAAGCATTTTCTTTATTATGTTCCTCTTCAGCTTGTTTTGTGTAATTAAAAATTAGTTCAGCTAATTTATCTTTAGGCATTTCTTGATATCCACTAATACCTAATAATTCAGCCATTTTGAATAATTGCTCATTTGGAATTTCTAAAAGTTTTTTTATTGCAGTTTCTTTTTGAACATCTGCTTGAATTTTTTCTTCTTCTGATAAATCTTTCTTTTCTGAATCAGTAGCATCTGCTGCTTTATTTTGATTTTTGAAAATATCATTTAAGTTTGCACCATTAGCAAATCCTGAAAATAAGTCAGAAATACCATTTGGGTTATTTTTGAATAACTCTTGCATTTTAGCAGCCATAGCAAGTGTTTCTTCTTCCATTTTAATTGAGTAGAACATCTTAATAATAAATACGACTTTTTTAGCAGGAATTAATCAGTTAACAATTGTTAATATAGTTGTAACAACATCAATAACAACAATTGCAATTAAAATATTTGGTAAACCTGGTTGATTAAATGCGCCATCATAAATGTACTTGAATAATGTGAAAACACTAAATAGTCCTACAATTGTTGATAATAGGATTGGTCATCTGTTGAAATTAAGATAAGTTTTTTCCTTACGAACTTTGATAAAAGAAATAATTATCACAATTGCAGCAGCACAAAAAATAATTATGTAAAAAATTTGATTTATTATGCAGAAAATAAATAAACTTTTTCTTTCATTTGTGACTTTAATTGCAACATCAGATGATAATTTTGTAGTGTCAGGGTTTAAAAATGTATCGTGTCCAATTGTCACAATTAAGAAGCCAGCCAACGTTAATGCAGCAATTAATGTGATTGAAGCAAATAAAAGTCAAACTCAACTAGCAAATGTTTTTTGTCCTTTTTCATACAATTCATCTGCTTTACGATATTTTAGAAAATCTCTTAAATTTCATTTAAACATTCAATACCTCCTTTATTTCATCTTCTTTTATAAATTCATTGAAATTAAAATCAGCTACATCAAAGTCGTGTGGTGGTTTTGAATAAAACACCATTTCTTTTCCAGTCATAGGATGATGTAATTCTAATTTATAAGCGTGTAATCTTTGTCCATTTTCATCAACATACTTGTTGTAAACAGGATCTCCATAAATTGGATTTTTAATATATGCCATATGCACTCTGATTTGATGAGTTCTTCCTGTCTCAAGTTCGCATTTTACAAGTGATTTAGGTAAGTTATCAATGTAAAATGTTTTTAATAAAGTAACGTGAGTAGTTGCTGGTTTAGCATTAATATCAGTTACTTCCATTTTAAGTCTATCTTTAGCATTTCTACCAATAGGTAAGACTAATTTAAGTTTTTTACTTTCTAATACGCCATCACAAATTGCTAAATATGAACGCTTAATTTCGTGAGTAGCAAATAACTCAGAAAGTTTATTATGAACCTCATTGGTCTTTGCAATAACTAATAAACCGCTTGTGTCTTTGTCAATTCTATGAACGATGCCTGGTCTAAGCAATCCATTTTGATCTGATAAATTATTTTTAAAATGATATAAAAGTCCATTCACTAATGTGTCTTCATAATGACCTGGAGCTGGGTGAACTGTCATACCAGTTGGTTTATTAATGACGCATAAATATTCATCATCATAAACAATATCTAAATCCATTTGTTTAGGAACTACTTTAATCTCCTTATCAAGTACTCTTGAAATTTTAATTACTTGACCTTCTCTCACCGTAAATTTAGGTTTATTAACCAAAACATCATCAACTGTTACAACTCTCTCATCAATAAGTTGCTTAATATCATTACGTGATATTTCAGTATTATTTGAAATATATTTATCAATTCTTTCAGGATATTTAACTACTAATTCAATCATAAATTCAATTATATATTTTTTATAGATTTTATTTGTATTTACTAATAAATATTTATTTATTAGTATGCTTGAGAAAACTATATAAAAAGTTTTTAATGTTATAATATGACTATGTTAGATTTTTTAGAGAAAAGAATACAAAAAAGTATTGCAAAAATGTCAAAAAAAACAACTCTAAATGAAGCTGATATTTTAGAAGTAACTAAAGACGTAAAATTAGCACTTCTTGAAGCTGACGTTAACTTAAGGGTTGTTAAAGAGTTTATTAATAATGTTAAAGCAAAGGCTTTAGAATCTGAAATTATAGGTAAATTAAATCCATCACAACAAATGATTAAAATTTTTCAAGATGAACTTGTAAATATTTTAGGTGGAAAAACTACCGAAATTTCAATCACAAAAAAACCTTATATCATTATGATGTGTGGACTTCAAGGTTCAGGGAAAACTACAGCAACAGCTAAAATTGCTTACTATCTTAGAAAGAAAAAATTCGTAAATAATCCACTTGTTGTTGCAGCTGACATTTATCGTCCAGCTGCTGTGCAACAATTAGTAACTTTAGCAAAGAGTATTCAAGTTGATTACTATGAGCAAGGTGTTGAAGTTCCTGCAGAAGAAATTGTAACTAATGCATTAAAACAAGCTGATGCTAATAAAAATGACTTAATTATTATCGATACAGCTGGTCGTTTATCAATTGATGAGAAATTAATGCAAGAGCTTAAAAACATTAAACAAATTGCTCATCCATCTGAAATATTCTTTGTTGCTGATGCTATGTCTGGTCAAGACATTGTTAATGTTGCTCAAACATTCAATGATAACTTAAGCTTATCAGGTTTAATTATTACAAAACTTGATTCAGATGCGCGTGGTGGAGCCGCATTAAGCTTACGTCAAGTTTTAAATGTGCCTATCAGATTTATTGGTACAGGTGAAAAAACATCTAATATTGATTTATTTCACCCTAATCGTATGGCTGATAGAATTCTGGGGATGGGTGATGTTTTATCACTTATCGAACATGCGCAAGATAACATTGATGAAGATAAAGCAAAAAATATGGTTGAAAGAATTTTTTCAGGCAAATTTGACCTTGATGATTTAATGGATCAAATTAAGCAAATGAAGAAATTAGGTAAATTCTCAAAATTACTTAAAATGCTTCCAGGTTCTTTATCAAATAAAATTAATGAAGAAGACTTAGATAAAGCTGAAGAAAAAATGCAACTTTACCAAATCTTAATGTCTTCAATGACCAAGAAAGAAAGAAAAAATCCTAAACTTTTAAAACAAGCATCTAGAAAAGAAAGGATTTTAAAAGGTTCAGGAAGAAGTGTTCAAGAATACAACAAACTACTTAACGAGTTTGAATCAATGCAAAAAAGAATAGTTGATATGGCTAATAAATTCAAAAATGGTGGAACAAGTGGTTTAGGTGGTCTTGGAGGATTATTTTAAAACAAAAAAGCAACATTTAATTATGTTGCTTTTTTAATTTTATTGATAAAATTAACTTATTAAATGTGCCATCATAGCTCAGCAGGCAGAGCACTTCCATGGTAAGGAAGGGGTCGCTGGTTCGAGTCCAGTTGTTGGCACCATTTTTTTATTACTCTTTTGATACTTTGTCTAAAATAGATTTTAATTCTGAATATGGTAAATATCCTGAAAGTGCAGTTACATATTTTGCATCCTTATAAACTTGAATATATGGAATACTTGTAATATTCATCTCTCTTGCAAAATCTCTGTTTTTATCAATATTAACTCTTAATATTTCAACATTATCTTTTTGGTCTAATTCAGTTAATGTGTTTGCATATAACATTTTACATGGTCCACATCAGTCTGCATAAAATACTAAAAGTTTCACACCTTTTGAATTATCTAAAAGTGAAAAAACATCTTGTTTTGTTAAATCATTGTGAATCATTTTAACCTCCCTTAAACAATATGTAATTATTATACCAAAAAATGAAAAAGTGCTTTTTAGCACTTATTTTTTATTAAATTTGAACTTTTTGCTGCTTTTGATATAACATTTTTAAAAAAAAGGTATAAAAAAAGCAGCGGCTCCCTATTTTCACTGTAAAGCTATCTTCGGCACTAAAGGGCTTAACTACTGAGTTCGGAATGGATTCAGGTGATACCCTTTGCTATAACCACTGTGAATATTATAGCACTGATAAATAAAAACAAAAATATTTTTTAATTTTTTTTCTAAAAAATTCTGATCTATTATGAAACACAAATTTCGTCACTTACATTCATTGATTAGGAAACTAAATTTAACACTATGAATTTACGAAATTAGTACAAAAACATCCCAACAATGTTGAGATGTTCATTTAATTACTGAATTATTTATTACGTATATAAATGTTAGCTTCGTATTCTAAATCCTTATCCTCATCACGTGCTTCTTTAATTCACATTGTAATTGAAATAATAATGAATACTATAATACCAACAAATACAAATGTATCAGCTAGATTGAATGTGCCTTTATCTGCTCAAGGTAAGTAAAGCATATCTTTTACATAACCATTAAATAAAATTCTATCTAACGCGTTTCCGAAATCTCCTGCTAGTAAGATACCTAATGGGATTGAATAGTATAAAGAATTCTTAGCGAAGAATAAAGGCAATATCAGGATAAATGCAGCTACCATAAAGCTTAATCCTTGAATTAAAGCAATATTAGTTGTTTTAAGAAATGTGACACCTTTATGTCAAATAGATCTAATTCCAAATAAACCAAAATTTTGTCACTCACCAGTATTTGATGGATAAATATTTTCAGGGAAAATATATGTTCCATCTGGTAAAGGAATTTGTCCATCTGGTCTTAATCTTAAAACATCACCATGTTTAAATAGAAAAGTTTTTGTTAGTTGGTCTATTGTTAAGAAAATTGCAAAAGTAATGAATAATATTACATATGCAGTTAAAATTGATTTTCAATTTACTTTGAAGTGTTCAACTATTTTAGTAACAAAAGTTTTATTTTGTTGTTTTTGATTATTCATAATTATTTATCTTCCCAATCTTTCACAATTTCATAACATGTATTACATAAATTATCTATCATCTCTGATTTTTCAAAATGATTTCAACATCTTTGACATTTTTCAGAATCAAATGTTGTAATTTCTAATTCATCATTTGATTCAAACGATACTTTGCCTACCATTAATAAAGTTTTTAAATCAAGTGATTTGATAAAATCTGATAATGAATTTGGTAATTTAACATATACCTCATTAATTCTCTTAATTGCACCTTCTTTAATTAAGTTATCAACTTTAGCATTTACTTCAGCACGTAATTGGAAGAATTCGTCAAATTGTTCAATTAATGATTTATTAACTGCAACATTATTAAAATCAAATGCATCAAACATTATTGAATCGTGCTTTGTAGCTTTATTAAAGTGTTCGTATGCTTCTTCAGCTGTTGTAGGTAAAATAGGAGCAATTGCTTTAATAATAAAGTCTACGATTTCATATAAGTTCGATTGAACCATTAATCTTTCTGGATCGTTTGATTTTCTTATATAAAGGATGTCTTTAGTAATTGATAAATAGAATCCAGATAAGTCAACAATATAGTTATTTAATAATTTAACAACATTAATGAATTTATATTCATCATAAGCTTTTTTAATGTTTAATTTTAATTCATTTAATTGTTCTGAAATAAGTGCATGAACTCCTGTTTTTTGAATATTAGAATCATATTCAAAACCGGCTAAATTACCTAACATAAATCTGATAGTATTTCTGATTTTTCTATAGATTTCAGTGTTTTGATCGAGAATATCATCTGAAATATTTACATCATTTGTGTATTCACTATTAGCTGCTCATAATCTTAATATATCTGCACCACGTTTTTTAACAACATCAATAGGTTTAATTACATTCCCTAATGATTTTGACATCTTGTTACCATTCTTATCTAAAACAAAACCGTGTGAAACAATTTGCTTATATGGAGCTGTTTTTTGATATGCAACTGAGTTAATGATAGATGAGTTAAATCAACCTCTGTATTGGTCAATTCCCTCTAAATATAAGTCATACGGAGCCTTGTAACGCTCATCAATATCAACAGCAGTAAATGAAACACCAGAATCAAATCAAACATCCATAATATCCATTTCTCTTGTAAATTCTCTACCTTTGTATTTTGGATGCAATAAGTCTTGTGTATCTCATTCTCATCAGATATTGATATCGTGCTCTAAAACTTGATTAATTGTGAAATCAAATTGTTCTTTATCAATTACAGGGTTTTTATGTTCATCATAAAAGATAATGATTGGAACACCTCAAGTTCTTTGTCTTGAAATAGTTCAATCACCTCTTTCTGCGATCATATTTCTTAATCTTGTTTTAGCTCACTCTGGGTATGTTGAAACTTTTGTTTCAATATTTTCTAAAATGTCTCTTCTAATTTTATCAATAGAAACAAATCATTGAGGTGTACCTCTAAAAATAATTGGTTTGTGAGTTCTTCAATCATGTGGATATGAGTGCTTCATAAACTCCAATTTCATAACTCTATCATCTAAAAACTCAACAATAGGTTTGTTTGCACTATCATAAAATAAACCGTCAAAATCAGTACCTGTACCAAAGATACTTCCATCATCTGCAACGTGCATAATTTTTTCTAAATTAAATCTTTGCCCAATTAAAAAGTCGTCTTCTCCGAACATTGGAGCAATATGAACAATACCTGTACCAGATTCTTCAGTAACATGATGACCAACAACTAACGGAGCTAATAAACGAGTGATTGGTGTGAAATATAAAATATTTTTACCAAGAACTTCATACCCATAAAATTCATCTAGAATGTCATATTCATAAATTTCATTCTTCTCAGCATATTTCTTAAATAATTCTTCTGAAAAAATTAGTGTATCATTTTCAACCTTAACTCTAATGTATTTAATTTTAAGCCCTACAGCAGCTCCTGAGTTAGCCAATAATGTTCAAGGAGTAGTTGTTCAAACAACAATATCATCACCGTTATGGATCTTGTCGAAGTTACTACTTACAACTCTTAGTTTTAAATATAATGATGGACTTCTTACTTCTTTATATTCAACTTCAGCTTCTGCTAAAGCACTTTGTGAAGTAGGAGATCAATAAATCGGTTTCAGTCCCTTATATACTAAACCATCTAAAATCATTTTAGAAAAGACTTCTAACTGTTTAGCTACATATTTTTTATCTAAAGTGATGTAATACTTTTTAAAATCTGAAAAAAGTTGTAATTGTTTAAATTGTTCTTTCTGAATTTCGACTTGTTCCAATGCATAAGCTTTCGCTTTAATTCTTAACTCAAGTGGTGAAATTTCTTCTTTCTTAAGATTACTTTCTGAAAGCATTTTATGTTCAATAGGCAATCCATGTGTATCTCATCCAGGAATAAATGGAGAATAATATTTATTTAAAGTTTTTCATCTCACAATTATATCTTTTAAGATTTTGTTTAAAGCATGACCTACGTGTAAATCTCCATTAGCATATGGTGGACCATCATGCAAAATGAAAGATATATTATCTTTATATTCTTCTAATATTCTTTGATATATGTTATCTTGATATCACTTTTCTCTATATTTACTTTCTTTTTCGATTAAATTAGCTTTCATTTCAAAGCTTGTTTGCGGCATATTTAAAGTCTTTTTGAAGTCCATATTTTCTCCCTGTTGTTAAATTATAAATTAATTATAAATAAATTAAATTATATAAGAAAATCCTCTAATTTACTAACTTAACAAGTTAACAAATTAGAGGATTTTTGGTGGCCTCGGCAGGAATCGAACCAGCGACACACAGAGCTTCAATCTGTTGCTCTACCTACTGAGCTACAAGGCCATAATGGCGGTCCAGACGGGGATCGAACCCGCGTTCTCCTCCGTGACAGGGAGGCGTATTAAACCACTTTACCACTGGACCGTTTGGTTGCAGAGGAAAGAATTGAACTTTCGACCTTCGGGTTATGAGCCCGACGAGCTACCACTGCTCCACTCTGCTATGTATCTCCTGTTATTGGCGGGTGATGAGGGATTCGAACCCCCGCGGGCCGTGAAGCCCCTGCTAGTTTTCAAGACTAGTCCCTTCAGCCAGACTTGGGTAATCACCCGTATGGTGGACCTAACAGGATTCGAACCTGTAACCGACCGGTTATGAGCCGGTTGCTCTAACCGTTGAGCTATAGGTCCGTAATTTGGTAGCACCGAAGAGATTCGAACTCTTGACCTTCCGGGTATGAACCGGATGCTCTAACCAACTGAGCTACAGTGCCATATATGGTGGAGAGTATGGGATTCGAACCCACCACCTCCTGCGTGCAAGGCAGGCGCTCTAGCCAAATGAGCTAACCCCCCATATAAATGGTGAAGAAGACAGGATTTGAACCTGCGACCACTACAGCCCAAATGTAGTGCTCTACCAAGCTGAGCTACTTCTCCAACAATCATTAGTTGCGTTATTATTATAATATAAAAAATATTTTTATGAAATTTTTTTTATATTTTTTTGAAAATAAAAAAACACCATTAAAGGTGTCATATATTCTTTGAAAACTGAATAGTTATTTTAATAATTCATTAAAATGTCTGAATAC